>NZ_JAAHGT010000913.1 GCF_010672385.1 Okeania sp. SIO2F4 | reverse complement strand
TATTGAAGATTTGTATAACAAGTCTGGAGGTAGAAACACTCCATTACAGACAAAGTATCTACCACCTCCGCAACCCTCTACAAAAAATTATCCAGAACTGGAAGAACTAATAATATGTTGTGAAAAGATATTTCTTTCTGAAAAAGAGAAATTCCAACTATGGGATTTAGCATTAGTTGGAGAAATTACGAGTAGTGATTTTAAAAGATTGTTTATCGAACGACTTTTTCCTAATTTTCCTGTTCTAGATAGAGAAACTTTTGAAAAAAGTAATTTAAAGAAATTTTGGCAGAAAAATTTTCCTGATACACTCGGTTCACTGACTTTCTATTTATTGGAAAAAGAGAAAGGTATTTCCCATGTTCCTGAGATTGCGAATGGTTTAAAATTTAGCAATTCTGAAGCTAGTGAGCTTTATGTGACTTGTCTAGAATGTCACTCATCAACTTATGAACAAAGTTTGCCATTATTGGAATCTGCCATTGAAAAAAGCGTCAGTTTTCTAGAAGAGAGAGTGAAGTTTCAGGCAAATGATTTTATGGGAGTTTATCAATGGTTTAATTCCCAATATTTTCCAGATAAATCTCCAAACGCATCTGCGAATGAGTCTCCATACAAATTTTCAGATAAATCTTCAGAAAGCGAAATTTCAGATAGTAGCTTCCCAGATTCTCCAAATAAATTTCCAGACAAACCAGATGAGTCTCTAGATCAATTGGAATTATTTTTAACCTTAAACGAAATTCCAGATAGTAGCTTCCCAGATTCTCCAAATAAATCTTCAGACAAACCAGATAACTCTCCAGACAAATTTTCAGATCAATCTCCAGACAAACCAGATAAGTCTCCAGAGAAAGTTGAATTATTTTCAATATTAAGCAAGCTAATTATAGATAGTAATTCTAATCGCTGGATAAATTGGGAAAAACTTTCAGAAGTTCTTTACAAGGATGATATAAAAGGAACGATTTTTCTAGATAAGACTATAGGAAAAGCTTTTCCTGTTCAAATGCTAGAAACATGGCTCGAATTATTGAATAATCACCCGGAAAGTAAAGAGGTAGAAGCAAAATTTTTAGTTAGTAAAGCTTGGTCATTGCTGAATCGTAAAACATTGAGAAAAATGCGAGAACATCTAACAGGTACTTACCAAAAATCTGTAGGCAAATTTATTCAGTGGGCAAATGAAAAGGAAAATTTAGATTCAAGTAATCATACTGGTGTCGAGTTAATTAGTGGAGAACTGATAGAGTACACCACTGAAATCTGGATTCAGCAAAAATCAATCGATCAAAAACTATGGAACTTTTTAAAGTCGGAAGGAATATTACCAAAGTTGAGCGATAAAGACTGTCTGAATTTAATAGATGTTCACTGGCGTTTAAGTGCAGATTTATTATCATTACCGTTAACCAATTTGTATAAGAGAGCAGAAAAATTTTCTCAGGAAGAAAAGAAGTCTTTGATGAAGCTTGCTCAAGAAATAGTCAGCCAGTTTAAAGACCGTCAAACTCTGAAATACTTTATTGATAAATGTAGGCTTTTCTACAATAATTCAGAGCTATTAGAAATTATGCCTTACGCCGATAATAATCTTAAAAGCGAGATTTCATATAATTATGTAATGCCTTGAAAAATATCTTAAATATCTACAGATAAATAAAACTCAAGCTTGAACTTTATATTCTGGAGTTAATCTGCCATTTTTGCAACTATAGCAATCCTAAATTAGGTTGTAAGATTTTATCGAGCGGGGTTTGGTCTCCAAACCCAAGCGAAAGGGATTTCGAGACCAAACCTCCACAGTTTTTTCTCACAAATCATTTTATATTGCTATACCATCGGTCAATAAAAACCTAGTTAAATTAATAGATTATTTGTGTTATGAACAATCAAGAAAATGGATTCTGGGAATGCAGCGGCGACGAAAATTATCGCCACGTTCCACAAAAAATGTCATCATACGAGAATGAGTGTCGCGATCCTGAGATGTAGCAGAAAAAAACCTCGCCCAAAAACTCGAATAAAGCCACCAAAACCAGAACCAGATGTTACAAAAATGGTTCTTACTCGACAAATAATAATGGAAATAATGGAAATAATCGCAGCAATATACCAACTGATAAAAGAGACAATAAAATAAACACCGAGCCAAAACCCAAACGGGATATTAAACTGCTCATAGCGTTGACTATCCTTAATATTGGCAGTGGGTTTACAACTATGCGTGGAGCAGCACAAATTTTGCCTCGACTTGTAGGTTGGTCTAGTGGTGCTGCTATTCAAGCATTATTATTTCTTTTAACTTCAGGTTCCACTCTCAAACACGATCCTTTCTCAAAATGGATGGCTGTAGGTGCTTTTTCTATACTTAGTGTTTATACCAGTTTCTTTGCTTATTATGATTTTTTAGTAGTAGAAACACGAGAAAAAGATGGCTTTAATCGAGCTATATCTGCTCATCAAAATTTAGTTAGAGAAATTTTTACTCCTATTGAAGAAAAAGCTCAACAATTAGAAAATGAAATTAAGAGCAAAGATGCAGAAATAGAACGTGAATTAAAGGGAGAAGGATTGACGGGAATAGTAGGTGATGGACCCAGGGTTGAACAACTAAGGAGAGAAAAAGACAAACTCCTAATTAGGTTCGATCAAGTTAAACCAGTAGCTAATGAATTAAGACCTTTATTTGATTATGATTTAGAAGGAAAAGAACCACAAGAAATTTTTAATGCAGACCGTAAAGCTTTAGCTCAAGTCAAACCAAAATGCTTACCGACAGAACCAGAATTTGTTTGTTTGCCAGAAAAATATAATGGTAGTTTAGATCCTCTAAATCCTAAATCCGAAAAACTCCAAGAAAAGTATTTTGATGAGGAAGACAGAATCAGATTTATTGCACCTTTTCGAAAAATTAAAAATGGTGAAGAAGCTGCTATTGCAGCAGCTTTTTTCGCTCTACTTGTTGATGGTGTTATTATTTTCTTAGGAACAAAAATTGAAATTCCTCCCCCCGGCAAACCTGAAAAATTTGATAAAACAATAACTTTACGGATAAAAGGAACAGGAACAGAATTTTTGGATAAATTATTAGAAGCCATTGATAATATGTCTGGACAGAGCTACCAGGAACTGTTTATTAATCAGGAACTACTTAAAGAAAATCAAACACAATACCAGAAGTTACTTCAAAGTCTCTCTAACGAAACAACATGGATAGAAAAAAATGAGGAAAAACAATGGGTTATATATGATGAAAAAAAATTTACAGATTGGGTTATCAAGGAAGGCGAAAGGCTAATCAAAAACGAAGCTCAAAATAATAGTAATACTAAATCATCGAATATTGTTACATTTTATTTGCCTGATGATGACACCAAGGAATTATAAATAAGCTGAAAGATAGAGCAATTTATTACTTAATGAAGTAGATATATTTATGGTTTCAGGGAGTAGAATAGGCAATAGGGAATTTCATCTGATTCAGGTACAGGAATAGCAGGCAAGATGCTCACTCTAAATTGATAAAAACTTTCTCCCTTATACAGCACTTTTTAGATTGATGAACTACATAACCAAAACCCTGTAGGGGCGATTCGCTCTTCGCCCCTACTATGGTCTGCTGAAATGAAAACCGCTGTAAACCTTTCTTTCCCTTCCTCCTTCTTCCCTCTTCCTTCTAAAACGCTCAAAAAGTTGGTATTTTAGGCAAGAATTAGGCCGAAAAATCATTCTGACAATTCTTACTCCTACCTCCTCGCTCATTCCCCTAACTCCTGTATCCTGTCTCCTGTCTCCTGTCTCCTACCCCTACTATGCCTCCTCGCTCATTCCCCTAACTCCTGTATCCTGTCTCCTGTCTCCTGTCTCCTACACCTACT
>NZ_JAAHGT010000912.1 GCF_010672385.1 Okeania sp. SIO2F4 | reverse complement strand
TGGTAGTATAGCTCTCAGCCCTATCTACAGTTCGGGCTGAGAGCTATACTACGAACTTTAATTATAATAACTATTTAACCGAACATAATATAAGCTGTTGTATCTCTAGATTCTATATTCCCTATTCCCTTTGACAAAAATTGAATATATAGTCTCAATGCTAAACACCTTAGCTGTTAGCGTTAGCTCCTCTGAAAGAGGCTAGCTGAAGTCTGAATGCTTACGTTAAAAATTAAAAGTTAGATTTTATAGCCTCAAAACTTTGACGCTAGAGTAATTTAAAGTTTTCAACTATTTATAACATTCTTTTTTAAAATCTGTAGAATAGGGAATAGGGGGGTATAAAAAACTATTTTATTATTATCAAAACTCAAGTTTTACCTAACTATAAAAAATCAATTTTGCCAATCCATTTATATCTACTACCTATAGAATATTCATATTGACATCCTCCCGACGCTGACCTGCAACTGCAGCGCGGGATTCCCGTCCATCATTCAAACAGCACAGAGCTGAACAAATGACTCAGGGTGGGTTGACACATCACTGGAAAATGCTGGATTGCCAGTAATCACGCTTCCTCCGTGTCCGATAAATAATCGACCAGTGCCCATCGGCGACTTCATTGAAAAGTGATAGTTGAATTGGGTTTTCTTTTGCTTTAGTTTCAACCTTGGTTTTTGGTTGAACGATTTCTAAAATATTAATGGCAGCGTTTATATCACGATCGTGAAATGCACCACAATTCAAACAAGTCCATTCTCTTACATTTAATTCTTTCTTGCCACCTTTAAAACCACAATTGGAACAATGCATGAGAAGTAGGTTCCCACCTAGAAATAGTTCTAAATTCTTTACCATATTTCTCACACTTACCCTCAGTTAAAGTTCTAAACTGTCTCCAACATAAATCCCTAATTGCTTTAGCCAACTTGCGGTTTTTAACCATCCCAGAAACATTCAAGTCTTCTAAAACAATTGTGTCGTATTTTTTGACTAGATAGGTTGATGATTTGTGCAGAAAATCAGTTCTAATATCTTTGATTTTAGCATGAAGTTTAGCTACTCTTAATCTATGTTTTTCACAACGCTTACTCCCTTTTTCTTTCTTAGCAAATTGACGTTAAAATTTAGCTAACTTTTTGAGGTTGTTCTTAAGAGGTTTTGGAGCATTAATTTTATCTCCATTACTCAAAGTTGCAAAAGTAGAAATTCCCAAATCAATGCCTATTGAATTGTCAGTTTTAGCTAAAGGCTCAGACTTAGTATCTACTACAAAACTAGCAATGCTAGGACGATTTGCTGAATCTTTGATTATTGTCAAAGAAGTAGGCTCACTCGGTAACTCTCTAGACCAAACTATTTTAATCTTGCCTACTTTTGGTAAGTAAATTTTATCCGCTCCAATCTTGTAGTTTTCCCCAACAAATCTTGGAGTTTGTCTAGATTTTCTCAACTTGAATTTTGGTGGTTTAACTTTAATGCTTTTTCGTTTACCTTTGCAACTATCAAAGAAGTTTTTATATGCTTTGTCTAAATCTTTGAGAGATTGTTGTAATGGAGTAGATGCAACTTCCTTTAACCAAGTCAGTTCTTGCTTGGCCTGAGTTATAAATTGTTTAGTCAAGTCCACATAGCTAGGTTTTCTTTGGCCGTTAGAATATAGTTGGTTACAATGTGAATCGCGTACTATTCCAAACGTATCTACAACAACCAAATAGTTGATTTAATTTGGTTATTTGGACATGATTAGGATAGATGCGGTACTTGTATCTGGACTTCAATGTTTTGGCCTCTTACTTTTCATATCACACAACAAAACATTAAGTAATTTTATTATAGTATAGGTTGGCATTCCCATACGACGCTCCCTTACAGGAGAGCGTCGTATGGGAATGCCAACATTAGATAAAACTGATATTGGTCAATCAAAATATACTCTTTAAAATCGGGAATTGAGCGATAAATTTTAAACTTTTCACCACGGTCATAATTTGCTGTTGATTTTGATAATACTTCAACAATTATTGAGGGATTAGTAACTGTATTATTGCGATTTTGATAATAAGATGGTTGACCTTCAATTATCATTAAGTCGGGATAGGTATATAAATTATAATCGGGTATCGACAAGGTTATATCACTGATAAATACACGATAATTTTTACTTTTTAAAGCTAACTTTAAGTAAGCACAAAAATTACTGGCAATTTCGTTATGATTAGTAGTTCCACCTGTCATTGGTATAATTTCTCCATTTCTATATTCATGTTGATTTTCAGCAGTTTCCTCTAATAAAAAATATTCTTCAGGAATATATATTTTATTTTCTGTTTGAACTTGCATATTTTTCTCCAAGAGTATTGTTATCTACAGCAGGTTATAAGTATATGAAGTACAAATACTTTTCCACAATTGTCAATTATTAATTATAGGGTTTCTCAGGGTACGGAGGTACACCTATCTTTATTTCTATTCTATTCCCTATTCCCTATTCCCTATTCCCTAATACCATTTCTCAAAAAGAATGCTATACCCGATCGCGTGGGGAAGTGTGGTCCGTGTGGTCCGTGTTGGGAGGTAGGGACGTTGCACAGGCAAAAATGCGTTTCATGTCGCGCAGCTAAACGTCCGTACAACATAAGAATAATAAACATTAACTGGGCTATTTTTAGCAAAAAAGTGATTAGATATGTATTAATTACTTAATAACTGAAGTGCGACTTAAGTATAGCAATGCTTTTGGGAATTGGTATAAAACAAACGAATGCGCGTACCTTACCAGTATGGGAATTGCTATATAAATTATTCAGAAATAAAATCTTTGTAGTGCGGGTATCTTGACCGCTCAAGGTGTACCTCACTGATATAAAATCTGCTCTAATAGAATCTTGATTGAGGTTGATCGTAGTTATAATGATAGAGGTTTGGAGGTTAAACCCCTTTTCTCTAATCTCTTTTTTTAGATTGACAGCAGATTTCAGATTAATGTGGTACAACTAATATTTTTTGCTTGTTATATAGAAGCCATTTGGTATCTTTGCAAAGGTGCGGGTTTTTGCCAAAGGAGACAGGAGTCAGGAGATCGACAATATAGAATAGGGAAAAAGGTAGAAAAGTAGCCCCATATTCACCATCTCCCCATCTCCCCATTCCCCCATCTCCCCACCTAAATTTTATAGATCCCAAATGGGTTCTATAGAATCCGGTTATATAATATATGTTGATAATTCTATAATTACTTCAATCCTTCAAACCCCCCATCTTCCCATCTCCCCTACTCCCTAAAGGGAAAATCAAAATTGATTTGAAGTAATTATTACCCTAGGTTCAGCAAGATATAAGTCAGTACGATAAACGAAATAAACTAAACCTTTTTTATCCACCCATCGCTCATATAATATCTTTAAATTTTTCGTAATCTCTTCCCGTTCATAACCCTTATTTGGCACAGATGAAGAACTCATAATTCGACCTATTAGTCCGGATAAATCTAACTCTTGGCGATGAGCAAATACTGAATGTCTAAAATTAATAAAATGCGGACTTTCTTCTAAAGATGTAATCGAAACATGACGCTTCTTTTTTGCTAGTGGATGAAGTTTAGATATCTGCTTCATTAAATTACTATTTTCTTGAGTAAATCCATCTTCTTTATTCCAGTTATTTCTGACAATAGCTAATCTACCAGATGGTTTTAAAATCCTATGAAATTCTTGTAGGGTAGGTTCCAAGTTAAACCAATGAAAAGCATGAAAACAAGTTCTGTTTATCAAGAAATGTTAAGTCAAGGATTGATATCCCAGAGCGATCGCTCAAACTAAATGTGGACGTTCTAGCTTTGATGTGCAAAAAAAAGAGCGACCCAATTGGTAATTCCTATATCGTGCGCG
>NZ_JAAHGT010000911.1 GCF_010672385.1 Okeania sp. SIO2F4 | reverse complement strand
CTATAATCCTTTTACTGATGAATTGATAGATTTATTTGATGCTCTGAAAGATTTGCAAGACGGTATTATTAGAATGGTAAAATCTGCCAATCTTAGAGAAGACCCCCTCCGACTATTACGCGCATATCGTCAAGCAGCACAATTAGGTTTTGTAATTTCCCCAGAAACTGAAATAACTATTGGAGAATTTGCACCTTTACTTACTCAAGTTGCAGCAGAAAGAGTTCAGACAGAATTAGGTTATTTATTGAGTCATTCTGATGGAATGATTTGGATAGAAAAAGCTTGGAAAAATGGTTTACTCTCAGATTATTTTCCCGCAGCAACAGAAAATCTGGAAATAGGAAAAAAGGTAGAGATAGTAGTGGAGCAGTTAAAAAAAAATTGGTCGAATTTAGAAGTAGAGTTAGCAACTGGGGTGCGCGATACAGTCAAAACATCTTTATTGGCGATCGCTAAATTAGCAATATTGGTTAATCCTCATCCAGAAAAAGCGGAAGTTGAATTGATGCGGTTGAAATATAGCAATGCAGAAATTAGAAGTACAGTTGCAGTTGTTAAAGGTTTAGCAAAACTGTCTGAAGTAGAAATTTCTCATATGTCTGTTAGGGAACAATATTTTTTCTTTCAAGAAATAGGAAAAAATTTTCCTGCTCTAGCAGTTGTAGCAGTGGCAAAAGGAATATCTATAGAAGAAATTAACTGTTTAATTGAACGTTATATTAATCCAGAAGATCCAGTTGCTCATCCGATAGCTTTATTAAATGGAAATGATTTAATTACAGCTCTAAAATTACCCAAAGGTCCGATAGTTGGTCAACTCTTAACAGAAATTCAAATAGCACGAGCTGAAGAAAATATTTTTACTAAAGACGAAGGAATTAAATTAGCAGAAAAATTAGTTCAATCCTCACAATTTAGATAATTTTATGTCGAATATGTATTAAGTCAAAATAAATAAACCAATTCCAACTTTCAATAACATCTCATAGAATTAAGCTTGTTCCCCCTGCTAGATTTTTCTTTCCTTCAGGCAAAAAATATTCATCCAATCAAATAGACAAAATTAACCTGGAATCTCCTGTAATTACTGCTAGAAGTTTAGTCCAAATTTATGAATTTCTATAACAGTTGCCACAACTTGATTATGCCGTCATTACTACCACTAGCTAAAGTCAGACCGTCAGAGCTAAAGGCTAGTGCATATATACAACTTTCATGTCCGGATAGAGTCGCAACTAACCCTCCTGTCTCCACTGACCATAGCTTGATTGTCTTGTCACTACCACCACTGGCTAAAGTCATGCCGTCAGGATTAAAGGCTAGTGTATATGTAGAACTTTCATGTTCACAGAGAGTCGCAACCAACTCTCCTGTCTCCACCAACCACAGCTTGATGGTGCTACCAGTACCATCAATACTTGCCAAAGTTTTTCCATCAGGGCTAAAAGCCACTACATCTACCCCATCCTCATCAGTAGTGATGGTCACAACTGACTTTCCTGTCTCAACTGACCACAATTTTATGACTCCATCCATATCGCCACTAGCTAAGGTCTTTCCATCACCACTAAAGGCAAGACACAAGACCTGAGATTCATGCCCAGTAAGAGTAGTTGGATATAAAAATAATTCTATAGGGGTATCGGTCTTGCCACTACAGGCCAAAATATCCCCTATCTTTTTCCATGACCACAAATCTATGGAGCCACTAATCTCACCACTGGAGGCTAAAATCTTTCCATCTCCGCTAAATACTACAGACGAGACCTTACATTCACCATATCCAGGGAGTGTTGCCAGTAATGTCCTTGTTTCCAACGACCACAACTCGACAATGCTATCCATGCCATAATAATATCCAGTCACTAAAATTTTTCCATCAGGACTGAAGGCAATGGTATTAACTCCCCCTCCGTAAGTTTTCTCACCAGGAAGAGTTGCGAGTAAGGTTCCTGATTTAAAAGACCACAGTGCTACACTATCATTATTTTCAAAACAATTACTTGTACTTGCTAATATTTGACCATCAGGACTGAAAGCTATTGCATAGATGCTTTTTTTATTTCCTATGAGAGACCTCATGGAGATAAAGGATTCAATATCCGTGTTTCTTAGCCAGGAATTGAATGGTTTTGGGGTTTCGGAAATGCTCATTGTTATACCAGTTATTTGAGTTTATATCTCAACTTTAATTAATTAATCTTTTATAATATAAATTTTACCAAAAATCAACAAATTTATACTAATTCCTTAAAGTAATATAACAATATTTTATAAAAATAGTATCCTAAGATAGAAAGTGTCTTGCTATGAGGCTATATCTATTATATTTTTCCTTTCTAATATGACTTACTTTTTTATAGGTGGATGCCCTCGCTCTGGAACTACTTTATTACAAAATATTATTTGCTCTGATACTAAAGTTAATCCCTTAATTGGAGAAGTAGGTTATCTGTATCATTTAGTTAATGCTTATAGTACAGGTAAAATTGATTTTCAAAGTCAGAGTAAATATTATTTTTCTGATATAGCAGAACTCAGAAATTTTAGTGCTGAATTAATCAATAAATTTTTAGAACATATTCGGAAACGTTATAGCGATGCGACTCATATTATTCTCAAATACCCTCTCATAGCAGAATTATTTCCAGATATTTATGAGTTAGTAGAAGATGTGAAATTTATATTGATTATTAGAGACCCACGAGATACTATTGCTTCTTTAATTAATGTAGGAAATAAAATGGCTATTCAGGGTGAAGATAGACATTTAACTTCCATGTTTACAGAAAGAAAATTATCAGAATTTATAGAATTTTATCGCCGTGCTTATGCACCTTCTTGGAATTGTAAATTAGTAAACTTTCAAAGTAAGGTTGCTTATATCAAATATGAACATTTGGTACTTAATCCCACTGTAGCTATTCAACAACTTCAAGATTTTACTGGTTTAAATTTAAGTAGTTCTATAAAAGATGATAAATGGCAGCGGAGTCAAATTAATTATACTCAGTTAAGTGATGCAGAAAAACCTTGGTATTCAGAACTTTATAGCAAAGCAATATCGTCGGTAAGTGTGGGGCGTTATCGTCAGGTTTTGCGACAGGAAGAAATTAACTTTATTCAGAGAGAGGGAGCAGATATATTCAGAATTTTTCCTGACTAAAATCTCACAATAACCTGCCAGAGTTATTTTTCTGCTTTTCTATTCCCTACTTCCCAAATTACTACTCCCTATTTCCTACTCCCTATTCTCTTATTCAAGGAATGGATAGATTCAGAATTTTTCCTGACTAAAATCTCATAATAACCTGCCATAGCAATTCTCAAAAATCATCCCACAAAAAGCCAGACTGGAAATTTTGAGCGAACAGCTACTTATAGAGTTTCTCAAGTTGCTGAGGTAGAGTTATTTTTCTGCTTTTCTATTCCCTACTTCCCAAATTACTACTCCCTATTCTCTTATTCAAGGAACGGATAGATTCAGAATTTTTCCTGACTAAAATCTCACAATAACCTGCCAGAGTTATTTTTCTGCTTTTCTATTCCCTACTTCCCAAATTACTACTGCCTATTTCCTACTCCCTATTCTCTTATTCAAGGAATGGATAGATTCAGAATTTTTCCTGACTAAAATCTCACAATAACCTGCCATAGCAATTCTCAAAAATCATCCCACAAAAAGTCAAACTGAAAATTTTGACTGACCAGGTACTGATAGGGTTTCTCAAGTTACTGAAGTACAGTTATTTTCTTCTTTTCTATTGCCTACTTCCCAAATTACTACTCCCTATTCTCTTATTCAAGGAACGGATAGATTCAGAATTTTTCCTGACTAAAATCTCACAATAACCTGCCAGAGTTATTTTTCTGCTTTTCTATTCCCTACTTCCC
>NZ_JAAHGT010000910.1 GCF_010672385.1 Okeania sp. SIO2F4 | reverse complement strand
TAAAGACTCCCTGAATGGTGGTACAGGAAACGACTAACTCACTGGTGGTGCTGGTAAAGACCTCCTAAATGGTGATGAAGGTAAAGACCTCCTAAATGGTGGTGCTGGTCAAGACTCCCTGAATGGTGGTGCTGGTCAAGACTCCCTGAATGGTGGTGCTGGAAACGACGAACTCACTGGTGGTGCTGGTGAAGACAGCTTTATCTTTGACTCTAATGAAGCGTTTGAACCACAAGATTTGGGTATAGATACAATTACAGACTTCCAGTCTAATCGAGATATAATTCTACTTGACAAGGATACTTTTACAGCAATAACTACTGCTGCGGGAGGAGATATTGGTAATGAGTTTGCCACTGTAACAAGTAGTCCTAGGACAAGTGATGCCATTATTGTCTATAATTCTAGTACAGGTGATCTATTCTATAATCCGAATGGTAGTGCAGCAGGTTTCGGAGATGGCGGTCGATTTGCTATTCTCTCTGGGAACCCAACTCTGACAGCAGATAATTTCCAAATCGGATAATATCTTCTATGAATTAGACATCTCCAGAAAAGAGGGAACAGCGAACACTTAACAGGGAATAGGAAGGAGGAATTGATAATTTCTGGATAATAATTGACTTTACTGTTTATTTTTGGAGATGTCTATTAAAAAGGGGATAAATTCTCCTGTTTATCCTGTATCTGAACTTTCCGTTTTGAGCAAACCGCGAAAACCTTGTAGAGACCTTGCATGCAAGGTCTCTACAGGATGGGTTATGAGCTAAGATTGCGTTCTACATCTAGAATCCAATAGAATCCAATTTTCAAATTGATTTTTCTGATTTTGAAGTACAGCTATATAAAATACTGAGGTGCTAACTGTTCCATCTCCAAAAATGCTGCCACTCGTAAAATTAATGCTTCATTATAAGGTGCAGCAATAATTTGTACTCCCAAAGGCAAACCATTAGTACGGCGAATGGGAACCGACAAAACTGGCAACCCAATAAAAGATAAAGGTTGCGTATATAAACCTAAATTCGGACGTACTAACACTTCCTCCCCAGCAATAGTCATTTTTTCCTGCCCCAATAACGGTGCAACACAAGGAGTAGTGGGAGCCAAAATAATATCTACTTCCTTAAATATTTCCTCAACGCAACCTTGATACCAACGGCGGAAACGTTGAGCTTGGATATACCAGTCTCCCGGAATTAAAGCACCTGCCAAAAAGCGATCGCGAGTTGCTGGATCGAAATCTTGGGGGCGGGTGCGTAAATTTTCCAAATGCAAATTCGCGCCCTCAGTCGCAGTAATAATATAAGCAGCAGCTCGCGCTCGACGTGCTTCGGGTATTGTCACCCGCTGAGTCACACCTAATGCTTCTGCTACCTGTTCCACTGCTGCAAAGACTTCCGGTTCCCCACCTTTGGCAAAGTGACCGTCAGCAATAGCAATGCGCAAATCTTTGATACCTTGGTTTAGTTGAGGCAAACAACTTTCAGGAGGTAGGTTAGTACAAACTGGGTCTGTTGCATCCGATCCTTGTAAAACATCATAAACTGTAGCGATATCTCGTACAGAACGAGCAAAGGGTCCAACATGATCTAAACTACTGGCAAACAGAAAAACCCCTGCTCGCGATAAACGCCCATAAGTGGGTTTAAACCCGAAGACACCACATAAAGAAGCAGGTACGCGGATGGAACCGTTGGTGTCGGAACCGAGAGTAATGGGTACTAAACCCGCAGCAACCGCAGCAGCAGACCCACCGGAGGAACCACCGGAGATGCGGGTGAGGTCGTGGGGGTTGGGTGTTGCGCCGTAGTGACTATTTTCGGTGACGAAACCGTAGGCGTATTCATCCATATTGAGGGCACCAACCAGGATGGCACCTGCTTGTTTGAGTTTGGCAACGGCGGTTGCATCTTGGGTTGCGGGTGGGTTTTCGGCGTTAATTTTGGCTCCAGCGAGGGTAGTTAAACCTGAGATATCGTAGAGGTTTTTCACTGCAAAGGGTATTCCTGCTAGTAAACCGGGGTTTTTGCCTTGGGCAATGTCTATATCTATTTGTTTGGCGCTATTGAGTGCGGTTTCTGTCGTGATGCTGGTGAAGCAATTTAGAGTTCGGTTGCGGTCGTAAATTTGTTCGATACATTTGGTTATTAAAGTTTCGGCAGTAATTTCCCCTGTTTTGATGGCGGAGGCGATCGCTACTGCGTCTGTTTGGTTAAGGTTGATAGTCATGTTTTTGATAATTAATAATTAATAATTAACGGCGTTGGTTAATCTAGCTATGAAATAATCGCTCTGGTGTTATAATAAACCGGGTTTGTTGAATACAGATGTCATATCAAATCCGCTTGATTCGGTATAAAAAAATATTCACTTCACGAGCGCTATTGCTAAATCTTTCTAGCTCTCCCCATCTTCCCACACTCCCCACCCTCCCCACACTCTTATTATCTAATTACACCAATGCTACCGGATTTGATATCAGTAAGGCATCGGCATCTAATACAAACCCGGTTTCTATAGCGCTACTTGAATCGGGAATAGGGAATAGGGAATAGGGAATAGTAGACTAATAAAGGGTTTTAGGATTTAGAAATGTCCTAACCTTAATGCGTAGCACTATACAATGTGGAAAAATCATAGCCACGCATCACCAACGCCTAATTAACAATTACATCTCTTTTTTAAGGGTCTAATTGTGACTAGAAGGAATTTTTTCTTTATCTTTTTATATCTCCCCACACTCTTTATCTAATACCAATTACCAAAAGTAATGCTATACTTGTATGCTACTTCAGTTATTAAGTAATTAACACATATCGAATAATTTTTTCGATAATTATTAGGAATTTTGTATTAATTATTCTCATTTTTACCTCTCTGTACGGACGTTGCATGCAACGTCCGTACCTACTCCCCTATTCATTAACGAAGTCAGAAGTCAGAAGTCAGAAGTCAGAAGTTATTTTTGTAACGGGGCTCAAATCCCCGCTCCCAAAATATTTCGCCTTAAAAGGCGGGGTTTTAGACCCAATTATTTTGATAAAATGTAGAGAAGTATTTGATAAATGGTATAATTACACCAATGCTAAGTAGTCGTGCTTTTAGGAATTTCCTATTTGAGAAAGGCACTATTGCTACAAGGAGTTAGTAAGATGTGTAATTAATTTGGCATAGGTACTTACCGGACTTGATATTAGGGGTGGGTTCTCACACTCCCCACACTTCCCTCTCTACCCACGCTTCTCCCTCTCTCCCCTTTGTCTCCCCATTTTTCTAACTCAAATTTAGGTGCAGGTTCTATTTCTGGTGGTAGAGGAAAGTCTGTAACTAATTGAGCGATCGCTGCTATTCTTTCCATATTTGCTACTACACCTGGAAAATGTTCTGACTGTAATGGTAAATTGATTAATTCTGCCGTTAATTCTACATATTTTTCGATATTTTTCATAATTTATTTCCTCACTTAGTTTTTCATTCACATTTTTTATGTAAAGGCAGCAAATTTTATTTTTGTAGGTGTAGTTTCTGCTAATAATTTCCCGCGATAAAATACATATTTTACTGTAGCCCGTTTTCTAATTGCATGAAAGGGATTCTTAGCATCTAAAACTATCAAATTACCTGGTTTTCCTACTTCAATTCCATACCTATCCTCCACATCTAAAGTTTTTGCACCATTCCTAGTAATCATTTGATAACAAGCATTAATTTCTGGTATACCTGTCATCTGACAAATATGTAGACCCATATAAGCTACATCTAACATATTACCAGTACCTAAATTATACCAAGGGTCTTGCACACAATCATGTCCGAAACTAACATTTAATCCATGTTGCCATAACTCTTTTACTCGCGTCACACCACGCCTTTTAGGATAAGTATCGGTACGACCTTGTA
>NZ_JAAHGT010000091.1 GCF_010672385.1 Okeania sp. SIO2F4 | reverse complement strand
TAATACCAATTTGATAAATGTTTGTTACAAATGACTAGGCTGTTTATTAGGAGTCAGTAGTCAGGAGTCAGGAGTCAGAATAAATTGCCTCAATACCATTTTTTAGGTCATAAATCATCTTTTTTGTTAAAGGGATATCTCCTGTCAAGTCTTTTTATCGGCCTTACTATTCGTAACATTCTTTTTTCAAACTGGTATAAGATAAGTATTCTAAAAAAAAATCCTTACTTAATTCATCAAAAAAACTGAGAGCTGATTGCTAATAGCTGAATGCTTACTTTATAACTATTTAACCGGACATAGTATTAGTTCTTAATTTTGACCAGAAAATAAGGTCTTAATCCTCGCCTTTCAAGTGGATAAAAAAAGAAAATTCAGTATTTCAAGCCTACCTATTCCTGGAGATACTGATAACTGTTAACTGATAACTGAATTGACCAAATCGACCTCTAAATATCTTTTTTTATATTGTTTAAAATTATTTCTATTTGATTTTATTTAAACATTAAGGTAATATACCTTTTCTTTAAAATTGTTTTTTGTAAAAATCGGGGAGTATTACACCACTTACCAAAAGTAGGTAAAGCAACTTGCATCAAAAAATCACGCCATTTACGAGTAATAATTTGGGGGTGAATACTTAAACTGCTTTTATAACCATTGATAACTAATTTTTGTCTAAGATTAATATCTGTTTTTAACCGCTTAATAGCTGATAATAAATCTTCTAAAGTATTCACCTCTAAATAATCAATATTTCTCTGCCCCTCAGTTTGGTAAGCTGACTCACAACCTAATAGAGCTGGCACTCCAGCTAACCACGCATTGAAAAGTTGAGTTGCTGGTTGATTGTGATAATCTGGTATATTTTTAAAACTTCTGACCGCTACAACTGCATCAATTTCTTGATAGTTATTCCAGCGATTTTTTATCTGTAAATAATCCAACCAATGATAACTATGAACCACAGGATACCAGCGTAAACCCAACTCATTTAATTGTTTTTGCCAAGTTGCTTGAAACAGTTCAGGAGCTAGATTTTCTTGATAACCAAAAAAAGCAATATTTTCAAAGCGATCGCCTCGTAAAGGGTCACGGGGAATTAATCCAGGTTGTGGCCAATGGGGCAGATAATAACTATCTTTAAATTTCTGCACTTCTGTGGGATTTTGTACTATATGAAGTTGAGCATAACCATAAAACTTTGATTCAGCTTTTAAGAAAATAAATAGTTGATTTTTTCCTGGTTCAATCGGTATTTTATGAGCTTCTAGGGCTTGATGATGAAAAATAATTATTCCTTCAGATGGTATTTCACTAACTAATTTACAAGGAAAACCATCAGCTTGTAAATGTAAATAAGTTTGAAAAGTCCAGGCATAAATTCCTAAACTAAATCCCATCCATTCGTCCTCAACATTAGTGGGAGTTACTGCAGGAAAATAACATTTGGGAATATAGAAATTAACTATTGGTAATACCATAATTCTTCAAACACTGCCAAAATATGATCCTGGCTTAATTAACACTCAAAATATTTTATCAAAATTCATCAAAAAAAACTTAAATATAGCTACAGTTTTTTTATAAGGACTTGATTTTAGTTTTTCTGGTGGCTGTGGCTGATTTTACACGCCATTAACAATAAATTAAATAGGTAATAGTTCCGAATCTGGCTGTACTCATTAACATCAGTAAAGTATTTTTTTCTATTTCCTACTCTCTATTTCCTAAAATCAAAAACTTCTGTACCTTACCGAATTATTAATTATTAATTGTTAATTAAATAATTGTGGTTTAAAGCCTCCCCTTGGATAGGGGAAAAAAGCGGTAGAGGGATGGCGAGGTCTCCCGAAGAGTGCAGAGCTGCTCCGCTTTTCATGTCGGCGACAACCGAAACGCCATATCCAATCTACCAAGAGAAGAAATGATATTTCCCAATCTTCAATCAAGCGCGGTTTTAACCTTCTTGTAATTATCAATTATCCATTATCAATTATCAATTAATGAAGAGAACGATCGAGGCAATTAGACATCTAATACTAAATTCAAAAAAGGTATTTACATCTTAATCAGTTATTTATGCCTACATTTAAACACTTAAAATTTCGCATATATTGTTAAATTACAACGTTTTTTTTATCTTTTTTCATATACTTTAATTTCACTATTATCCGTTATATCAAATCCGGTTAATTCGGTATAAAAAAATGTTCACTTCACGAGCGTCATTGCCAACTCTTTCTAAATTCTCTTCCCTCCGCGCCTCCTAAGGACTTATCTAATACCAATTCACTTAAAAAATGTCACAAATAGTTGGTAACTTATGAAGTGAAATAATAAGCTGAAATCACTGAAAAATCAGGGTTTTAAGTCGCAAAAATATCACTTCTGACTTCTGACTTCGCGCCTTCTGACTTTAGTGAAACGGTATAAATTCTCTTCCCTCCGCGCCTCCTGACTCCCGCTCTAAATTCTTTTCCCTCCTGACTCCTGATTCAGTCCTCCTAACTCCCGATCTAATTACACCAATGCTACCGGATTTGATATTATATATTCCCTGTTACCGAAAAATTAATAATTAATAATTAATAATTAAATAATTCGCACCTTGAAGCCTCCCCTTGGATAGGGGAAAACAAAGACAATATTCCTTATATTCAATTGGTGTAACGGTTTTAACCTTCTTGTAATTATCAAGTTCGCAATTATCCATTATCCATTAATAAACTGCTCCGTCACGCTCTGCAATATTTTATGAAATTGGTATAATTTCCCAGACAACAGTTTTTAGTAAAGAAGTTGTATTTTAGACAATAAATAACCTATACAGTCAAGTTTTAAATATATCCGGCAATTTTACTAATAAACATTTTAATCCTAGAAAAAGAGTTAATTTTTTTTAGTGTTATGTGGTTGAATCAAATAGCCAATAAGTACTTCCTTTACTCATATTAATTCAGGAATTTACTCTCCAGCAAGTAGTGTTCAACTTTAATCCTATAAACATCTATAGGTTACTTAATATTTTTTTATAATTCCTCATATTTGTATGGTGACACTTATTTTTTTTGATTGTTTGAGATTCTAGATTAATGCAAATCAATGATATCTTAAGCATAAGCAATAAAGTTATTAACGAAAGTGACATCCTAATCTCTGAGTAGTTCAATCACTTGATGGCCTTGACAAAAAGGAAAAAATAGTATAAAAATAAAATAATAACTACATAGCATTATTAATAAGATTTTTTGGTATGCTAATTAACCGGGATTGACCTAACTACTCAAGAATAGTTAGGTTAAGATATCTGTAATATTTATCAGGGAAATTATTAAAAATTCGCCAAAATCTTTAGAGTAAAATTAATAAAGATTAAGAATTGTAAAAATAGTCAAAATTTGGGAGTTAGTAGTGATGAAGATTCTAGTACTAAGTTGGGAGTTTCCACCAAGAATTATAGGAGGAATAGCACGTCATGTTGCAGAATTATACCCAGAATTGGTGAAATTAGGACATGAAGTTCATTTAGTTACAGTCAAGTCTGGCGAAGTACCAATGTATGAAATTGTAGAGGGAATACAAGTCCATAGGGTGCCTGTTGGACCAAGCCAAAACTTCTTTCATTGGATAGCAAATATGAATGAAGCTATGGGTCGTCATGGAGGAAAATTAATTACAGAGGAGAAAAATTTTGATATAGTCCATGCCCATGATTGGCTAGTTGCAGATGCAGCGATCGCTCTCAAACATATCTTTAAACTACCACTAATAGCTACTATTCATGCCACAGAAAATGGTCGCCATAACGGTATTCATAATCATACTCAACTCTACATTCACGAAAAGGAAAAAGAGCTGGTTTATAATGCTTGGAGAGTTATTGTTTGCTCTAACTACATGCGAGGAGATGTCACACGAACCTTAGATAGTCCCTGGGACAAAATAGATGTAATTTATAATGGAATTTGTCCTGAAAAAAAACCAAGTCGAGATGAGTTTGATGCGGTACATTTCCGTCGGCATTTTGCAGCAGATGAAGAAAAAATTGTCTACTATTTAGGCAGAATGACTCCAGAAAAAGGTTTGTCAGTTCTGATTCATGCAGCACCGAGAATAATTGAAGAAATGGGAGATCGGGTGAAATTTATTATGATTGGTGGCGGCAAAACTGACCATTGGAAACAAGAAATCTGGAATTTGGGAATTTCGGAAAGATTCTGTTTCACAGGGTTTATGTCTGAGGAAAATTTAGATAAATTCCAAGCGATCGCCGACTGTGCAGTATTTCCGAGTCTTTATGAACCATTTGGTATTGTTGCCCTCGAAAGTTTTGCTGCACGGGTGCCAGTTGTGGTTTCGGATACAGGTGGTTTGCCAGAAGTGGTGGAACATGGTAGAACAGGTATTGTTACCAAAGTTGGTAATCCTAATTCCCTAGCATGGGGTATTCTAGAAGTTTTGAAAGACCCTAGCTTTCTCCAAGATTTGGTGAATAATGCTTATCAGGAATTAGAGCATAAATTTTGTTGGGGTAGGATAGCAAAACAAACGGATGGAGTGTATCAGAGAGTAGCAGCAGAAAGGTTGCAGGTAGTTTGGTAATAAAAGGAGGAGTCATTTCAGTTATCAGTTATCACTTATCACTTATCAGTACCTCTAGATGTGAGTATGGTGCGGAATCTAATACAAACCCGGTTTCTATACTTTGTTATACTGGGTTTAGAACATCTAGATTTATTTTGTGGGTAATTGAGCAACTCGGAAGACCTCTCCCCCGACCCCTCTCCTGCAAGGAGAGGGGGGAAATATTCTCCCCCTTCCCTGGTAGGGCTATGCTTTACCCACATTAAGATCGAATTCCTTACAGGATAGGGGAGACAAGGGAGAAGGGGTGGATGGGGAAGTGAAGAAAAACCAGCCATTTTTCATCTTGAGGACACAGATGGCTAAAAGTGAATAATGCTTCTCAAGCCATTTGCCAACTCTCGCTCTTCGACTCCCCACACTCCCCACACTCCCCACACTCCCCACCCTGCAATACTTATAAGACTAATGGTTCATTAATGGATAATGGATAATTGCGAACTTGATAATTACAAGAAGGTTAAAACCGCTCGGGAATTGAATATAAGGAATATTGTCTTTGTTTTCCCCTATCCAAGGGGAGGCTTCAAGGCGCGAATTATTTAATTATTACCTCAGTACGCCATCCCAATCCTAGGTCAAGCTCCGCAATTCAAGTCGCTCCGCGTTTTTCATGTCGGCGACAACCATTTCGCTCCGCGACTTGAATTGCGTTTGCGTAGCATTTCGATAGGAAAGCTTTGCGCCAGCAAAACGAAGTTATGCGTTAGCTAAACGACCGGCTTTAAAGCTTAGTTTTTCGGTAAAACTAACAAAGGAAAAGTTTAATTACTTTTAACTTTTAACTTCTAACTTTTGACTTCGACTTGCTTGACGTAAAGATTTAATAGTAGCGATCGCTTGTTCTGCTACTATATCTATTTCTTCAAGAGTATTAAACCGCCCAATACCAAAACGCACAGAAGCATAAGCTAACTTTTCTGAACGCCCTAAAGCTTCCAAAACATGGGAAGGGGCGACTTTGGCAGAAGTGCAAGCGGAACCAGAAGAAACAGCCATTACACCTTGCAACCCCAACAATAATGCTTGTCCATCTACACCCTCCACACTAATATTCAAATTTCCAGGCAAACGCTGAGTCGGGTGTCCGTTGAGAAAAATATTTTCCAATGTTTGGAGCTTTTCCCATAACCTTTGTCGCAAACTGGTTAACCGTTTTGCCTCCGACTCCATTTCTGCTAACGCCACTGCTACTGCTTTGCCAAAACCGACTATTTGAGGCGTACACAAAGTACCAGAGCGCATTCCTCGTTCGTGTCCTCCCCCATGTATTTGAGACGCTAGTTTTACCCTTGGATCGCGACGACGCACATAGATAGCTCCAATACCTTTTGGTCCGTAAATTTTATGGGCAGTTAATGACATTAGATCGATATTCATTGCCTGTACATCAAGGGGAATTTTACCAATAGCTTGTGCAGCATCAGTATGGAAAATAATGGAATGTTCTTTGCAAATTTCTCCTATTTTTGCCAAGGGTTGTAATACACCAATTTCATTATTTGCTGCCATAACAGATACGAGAATTGTATCTTCACGCAAAGCTGTTTCTAGGGGAGTTATATCGATAATTCCATCTGTATTTACAGGCAAATAAGTAACTTCAAATCCCAAATTTTGTAAATATGCACAAGGATCGAGAACTGCATTATGTTCGGTAGCGATCGTAATAATATGTTTGCCTTTATTGAAGTAAGCTTCAGCTACTCCTTTGATAGCTAAATTATTTGCTTCTGTCGCGCCACTGGTAAAAATAATTTCTTCAGGAGTAGCATTAATAGCTGTAGCCAAAATTTCTCTAGCTTTTTTCACTGCTGCTTCTGCTTCCCAACCATATTGATGAGTGACGCTAGCGGGGTTACCAAAATGTTCGGTGAAGTAGGGCAACATTGTTTTTAATACTCGTTCATCAAGAGGAGTAGTGGCATTGCAGTCGAGATATATAGGACGTTTTAACATAGAGATCGCTTAATAATTGGTAGTTGTATATTCTATGTTCTCATATTTTACAACATTAGAAACTAGGTTTTTGCTAGCAAATGTCGGTATTGTGGAATTAGGATCGTCGTAGTTGGGCTAAAGCCATCCAATATTTCTCCAGGGGTTCAAACCGAACTACAAACAAAGACTTTATTCTCAACCCAACCTCACAGAACAACTCATCACAGGATAAATTACCCCTGAAGAGTCTCAAACCAAACTCCAGGAATTACTCAACGCCGACACCTTCCTAGTATAATTCGGCCTCAACGAAGACCGCATAGTCAAAGTTACCGCCAACGAAGCAGTCACAGAAGGAGAAAACAACAAGGGTCAATTTATTATAACCCTGGGCAAAGCAACTCCACCCCAAGGACTAAAAATCCTCTATACCATCTCCAGTACAGCAACTCTAGAACAAGACTACGAAAATACCGGACGAAGGAAAAAGCAGCAATGCAACAACTCGAATAGAAGAAACAGGAACCTCCGACGACGATAACATTACTGGAGCAGCAGAAAACGATATTCTCTCTGGTGGTGCTGGCAGTGATACTATTAAAGGTGGTCAAGGTAACGACGATATCGAAGGTAACTTTGGTGCTGATGTTTTAGAAGGTAACGCCGGAGACGACATTATTGCTGGTGGTTCAGAAAACGACACCATCAAAGGCGGTCTAGGTAACGACCAACTGCAAGGAGATGCAGGAGACGAGGAACTAGAAGGCAACAGTGGCAACGACGTTATCCGAGGCAGTACTGGCAACGATGTCTTAGAAAGAAACGATGATAATGACTGGTTATAAGGTGCAGATGTCTTCTACTTCCAAAAACCAAACGAAGGAGGCGACCTCATTGTAGATTTTGACCCCGCTCAAGGAGATAAAATTCAGGTCTCTGCTTCTGGGTTTAACACCGACTCTCTGGAAGATTTCAATATTCTCGCCCGAACTTTGTATTACAAAGACAAAGAACTAGCACTGCTGCAAAACAACGGCCAAACCTCAACCACATTGGCAACTTAGCTGACATCCTCGAAATTGTCCGCGAACCAGAGCGACAAACAGCATTAGCAGCAACAGAAGTCTCTGTAGATATGGAACTCGGTGTCGCACAAGCCAACTTAGTAGCAAATCCCGAAATTACTATCTTAGACGAAATTATCAAACGAGGCAATCTCAAAGTTGCTACTTCCGCCGATGGAAACGAATTTGACCTAGAATTTGCTCGTACCATAGCTGCTGCCCTATTTGGAGATGCCAGCAAAGTCAATACCGTAACCAATGAATTGTCAATATCCCTAGAAAGGGTCGCAAATGGTCAAGCAGACTTCGCATCCGGCATTACCCAAACCTTGGGGCGGGATGCAAAACTAAAGATTGACTTCAGTCCAGCCTACTACTACGACCAACAAGAGGGAACTACAGACCCCATCGCCCTAGCATTACCAGAAAATGACTCTCAATGGGCAGATAGATGTCGTCGAGTGGGTCAACTATGTTCCCATTCAAGCAGAAGAATTTGGCATCAGCTCAGAAAATATAGACCAAATAATTGCAGCTAATACAGACGACAATGACAATAATGATTCCGCTCCAAAATTCGTCGTTTCCTGGGCATAGAAGAAGATTTAGGAGCCTCTCTAGGACTTCCTGAAAGCTTCGCAGTTAACATCATTAAAGAAGTAGGTAACTACAGCGAAATTTACGAGCGTCATTTCCCAGACCAACAACGAAACCAGAATTTACTTTGGAGTGATGGTGGTCTGCTCTATTCTCCTCCATTCTCTGGTGACGAGATAGACATATCCTTGAACAATAACGACAACCGCAACCTACTCAAATGAATCAAAGACCGTGGATACTTAAAACTCGGACTTCCTGGCAATAACCCCGGTTTTGCTGTAGAGACAGAAAATGAAGAATTTGCCGGATTTGATGTTGACCTAGGAAAAGCGATCGCCGCTGCCCTATTTGAAGACCCAAGCAAACTGGAAATTACAGAGCAGTTATTCCCATCTGCTTTCAACAATACCGGCAATGGTGTTGTAGATGTCTCAGCAATGGGAATCACCCATAATTTACTCCGGGATGCAACTTTAGGTATTGACTTCAGTCCTAGCTATCTCTATACCGGACAAATAGAAACTGAGTTTGCTATTGTTACTAATAATGCTGCCACTTCTGAGGCGTTGATTGTTTATAATAGTAATGATGGCAAATTGTTCTACAATGAGAATGGTAGCGAACCCGGTTTTGGCAAAGGGGGTGAATTTGCCGTGTTGGCTGGCCAACCTGCTATTAGTGGTGATGATTTCTTGATCCGATAGGATAGTTTACAGCGCTTTTCAGACGTATAAATTACATTGTCATAACTAAAACCCTGTAGGGGAGATTCGCGAATCGCCCCTACCGCAAAAATATTCCAATTGAAATAGAATTGTTATTTAAATCTTTCTAAAATGAAAAACCTAAAAGCTTTAGTTAACCGCAATTAACAAAAATTTGGGCAGAAGTCCCCAGCTAAAAATACAATCGGGACACCCCAACTATAAATTTAACTTCTGACTTCTGGCTTCTGACTTCTGACTTCTTCAAGCCGCCACATCATTATTATTAAATAACTCAAAAATCTGCCGACAAAAATATTTCACTTTAGCAGCAGATTCATTTGTCGGTTGAGTATTGCCCACAAAACGCCAGCCACCCACCGTTGATAACTTCCACTGTTCCCCACGATGGTCATAACCAGCAACTTCAACCCCTATTACACGACGATAAGCCTCAATAGGGTCTTGATAAAAGCGAATTTGCACCAATAAACAACGACTTTCTAGAGACCGACTTCTACCAGGCAAATGAAAACCAATATCTATAGAATCTGGGTCAACTAAATCTAAAGTATCTGGATCGTTCATCCAGGGCTTAAGATCCACCCTAACATCTGGAAATTGGGACTTAAATAAATTAACAATCGCAGCAATCTTACTAGCAACTTCAAAATTTTTGGCCTGTTCTGCAGCATTCACTATAATTTATCCTCCTCAACGAGAAAATTTCAGATTATTAATTAATTAGTTTAACTACAGATCAAAAACTGTGATTATTTGGACAATTAGTAATAACTTTAGATTTTTTACCTATTTGTGATTAGATTCAATTTCTTCTGGCAACAGTACCTTCGCCCGAACAAACCGTAAACCACTTACTCCCTGTAAAGGTTCAACCAAACCACTCTCAAATTTATCCTCCACCCAACCTTCACGAACCAAATAACGAAAATACTGTTCATATTCCTCCCACTCTTCATCTGTAGAATAAACAACCGTCAACATTCCAGGTTGAGTAATGCGCTCTTTTGTGTCCTTGTCCACGCCCTTGTCAATACGCTTCTTGACAATTTCATAACGAATATCGTGAGTACCTTTAACATCAAATAATCTTTCCGTACTTTCATTGTGATAAATATCAATCGTATAATTCTGGACTAATATCAGATGCACAACTCCCAATATAAGCTCCTCAGATTCAGACTTCAAACGCAAAGCAGTTCGCGCACAATCACAAATTGCCCGTAGTTGATCGTAACGTAAACTGCTAAGATAAAATTGATTAAATTTAGAGTTAATAGATTTACCCACATACATCATTTGGTCTATGCCATCAGTAGCTTCCAAATCACAATGGTGAGGGAGAATTTGCTGCATCTTTTTTTGCCACTTTTCCCAAGTATTTTGGAGGTGGTAGTTAATTTTGTACAACATCTGGTCATAGCGTTCTCGTGCTTGATACACACCATGATGGATGTTACCACAAGCAGCACGATAAGCTTCAACAGCAGCTTTAATAGTATCTCCACATTCCACAAAATAGTCAAAGTATACCTCTAAACGGCAACGTAGATATTCTAAAGCTGTAATTTCAGTATTCACTGAAACTCTTTCTTCTAGGGACTTAATATATTCCAATATATCTTGTCGTAGTTGCTGACACAAAGCACTATCTTGCTTTTCGCAAACAGTTTCCACAATGGCTAATCCTAACCTAAATTGAGCCAGAATATCACTTTGAATTGCACGATTACGTTCTGTAGATGATCCACGAATATCACAGATACCATAAAGGGGATAGACATCCTCAAAAACAATTGTTTCTGGGGGTAGTCCCCAACGTCGTCGTTCAGCTTCCTGCAAAAATCGCCATTCGACAGCAGGATGAATATTACGAATATTGGTAAACCGTTGTTGAATTGTTTGACGAACAGCAGCGATCAAAGCTGGAATCAAGTCTTCGGCGTTTTTGTAATCACAGAGATTAAAGTTCCTAGGATGATTGCTCATTAATCCTACTATTCCCAAGATTTCTGGTTGACCTACCTCTTCTTGTGGAAAAGCAGGTTTAATCACTATGGGAATTAGAAGTAAGGAGCGAAATCCTTTTTGAGATAAATTTTGCTCATACTCAGTTGGACAATTTGATTCAAGTTCGGGAATATTCAGAATTTGATTTTTTATTGCAGTTTTGAGGATGGGAGAATTCTCTAGACTCAGTGTAGAATATATCTTGGGATATGGTGATCTTGTTAAAAACTCACTGCCAATAAATAACTTGAATTGTTTTTCTCCTTCATTTCGCAGTAACATCATATCATCTGCTCGGAATAGCGATCGCAGCAATTTTTCAATTGGCTTAAATTTCTCTTCCTGCACTAATGATTCTGGTTCAACTAAAAGTTGGGTTAGTTTTCGTTTTTGTTCTTTAACAGTGACATCTAACCCTTCGAGTAAAAGTAAGCCGTCTATTTGGTAATTTTCCAATTTGAAATTTTGTGCTAACATTTCTAAATTTCCTGGTTGTATCAACCAAGCTGTTTGTTCAGACTTTGACATTGAATGAAGATTGTAATCTATAAATTCGTCTATTGTTTGGTCAATTCTTGTAACTTTTAGTTCCTGAGAACAAAACCAGAATTCTATATACTTTGGTTCTGAGTTTTTTGGCGAATTCACTGTTGATATAACTGAGTAATCTTGAAATTGTAGATTTGCTGTATCTATCTGATAAATTTGTTTGAGTACCCACTGCAAAATTTGTAGGTGGTAAAGTTTTTCTAGTTCCGTGTTATCCCAATCACTGAATAACTCGTTGAGCTTAATGTTGTACTGTGCTTCTATTTTATCGATCCGATCTATACCCATGAGTTCGCAAAATTGATAACTAGCATATTGGAAGCTCAAGCTACCTGGTTCTATAATTGCTGTTAATATTCTGCTATGCAGTGGTAAATTTTCCAGTCGCTCTGTTATTTGCTGCCAAATTTTTAGTTGCTCAATTTGATTATGATGTTTCGGTAGTTGTGATGCTAAAGCTTGCAATAGTTGTTCTATCTGTAGATGCTGAATATTTTGATTATTTTCAGTTAGAGAAGTTTGCTCTGGTAAAGCTTTTATATCATATTTATGATGTTTATCTGTGCTTTTTTGTTTGGAAGTCTGCATACTTATTCGCACCTGATTTTTTATTTGAATATATATTTTTTTATTGTAGTAGACCGACACATCTAAAATGTTGCAATAGTAGGGGTAGGTTCTCCTGAAAATTAATAATATCAACATTTAGTAGGGGGAGTCAGCGTTCGATTAATCAGGCTACAACATTTATTTGATGAGATGAACCCCTGTATCGTGCCATTGCCCCATTGTCCCATCATCCCATCACCCTATTGCCCCATTGTCTTGTCACCCTATCACCCTACTGCCCCATCCTATCATCTCCCCCTATAATAACCTAGTGCTTCAATTGAATTAGCTATGTCAGTCCAATAATTGAGTTATACTAGCTTCAGATTAACAAGGTAGAGTTTTTGATTACTGGCCATAAGTTAAGATAAATATTCTTTGGACTAGTAAAATCATGTCCGGTTGAATAGTTATAAATAATGAGTCAGGAGTTTTGACTCCTGACTCAGGAGTCAGGAGTCAGGAGTAAATAGAGGAAAAAGAAAGAAGGTATAAAGAGGAGAAAGTTTTTTGTTTTGCTTTCGCTGCGCGACATGAAACCCATAAGCTGAACTCAGTTTGATCACTAAAATATTAAAATTAGGTCAGGACTTATGCATGAGGTGGGAAACACTAGGATTTGACATTGTTTCCCTGTGGGTCGCAATGACGAAAAGACGTTTTACTGCGAAAGTCCTATAGGTATAAAAAAATTCTCCGATTGATGGATTTAAGTCAAAGAAAATATACAAAAAATAATGCCACTAATTAGAAATAGTGGCATCATACAACTAATTATAGAATTTTTCCTGACAATTACCACAGCCCTCTTACAGGTGGTGGTGCAGGAGGTCGTGTAATAGGAGGTGGTGGTTGAAGCGGTGGGAACTCTAAAGATGGAGGACCCTGGAAGTTATATTGTGGCAATCGAACTTCTACCCGTTCATAATTATAATCTGGGATAACTTTAAAGAAGTCAATACAACCACAAGGCTTTTCGGGGTCATCATCAACTTTACCCACAACAGCATAGACCCGCATTCCAGGTACTAGACCTGCTATTTCTATGTTATGCTTGGGGGAAAAATATAGAGTTCGTATTTGACCACGTTCCTCTTCAGGAATTGTTACATAAGTTGGTTCACCATCATTAGGTGCAATTCCAGGAATGCCTAATTCTTCTTCTTCATCTATGAGAATTGTAACTACATTACCGATAATACCCTTAACATAGCCTACAACCTCGATTTGATTTGCTCCCCCAGCACGAGTTCTTTGCCGTTGGGCAACTTTCTCATTCTCAGGAGCAGCGATCGCGGGATACATTGCTCCGAATGTGATTAACATTGACAAGCAACCACTTGTCAAAATAGTATGTCTTAAAAGACCCATGACTACCTCACAACACCAAATTTTGTCCTGGCCATAAATCTGTTAAACTATTAAACCTCGTCCTTGAGGGCAGGGTTTAGATTAGATAAGCAGGTTTAGCTGGACATTGCTTAGTTTATTAGCTCTTTTATCAAACTTCAGCCTGAAGGGCAGAATTTTAATCAAAGCCTTAGCTCAAGAATTTACCACCAAGACCTGTTTTTGGCAAGTTAATCTATCTAGAATTAGGAGTCATAAGTCAGGAATCAGGAGTCAGGAGTCACAGAGCAAGTGTGGGGAGTGTGGGGAGTGTGGAGAGAAGTCCAGTAGTGGCGTATCTAGACTAAAATTGTGGGTTAGGAGCAAGCAACCTAGAAGACCTCACCCCCAACCCCCTAAGGGGGTTGGGGGGTTAGGTTTTTTAACCCACATTTTCAAGCTCGACACACCAGTGAGGTGCGTATTTACTGCTAAAATTTAGACTGTGAAAAGCATTTAACAATCCGTCGTAACGCACCATTTTAGATATCTCAATCAACTAAGAGCGCTAAAGCGCAACTACAAACAAAGAATTTTTTTAACTAATAGACATCTCCAAAAATAAACAGTAAAGTCAATTATTATCCATAAATTATCAATTTCTCCTCCCTATTCCCTGTTCCCTCTTTTCTGGAGATGTCTAATTATCTGAAAATATAGCAATTCCCACACTTATGAGGTAAATTTACGATCCCCCTAAATCCCTCTTAAAAAGGGGGAATTTTTGTTTGCTCCCCCCTTAAAAAGGGGGGTAGGGGGCGATCTAAAACTGTACCTCATAGATTAAAGAACTGTTATAATATAACTACTGATTAGTTGTTTCTCGTGCCTTAACTTTTTTTTCTCCCGACATATATTCTTTTTCAATGTTAATAGCTTCTATCCCCTCTTCAACCATTAACTTAAACATTGAGTCTAATTGTACCCAAATCAATAAAGCAGTTGGAAATACTACTATTGCTCCCATAACAATAGATAACCATTCCACAATATTAAATACTGAAAGACTAGCTGCTACACATAAAAATACAAATAAAGTCGTTCCTAAATAAGCAGTTATTATATTAGGTGTTTGATAATCTATTTTTGTTTGAGAGTTTTTGCTTCTAGACCAGATAGTTAGTTTATACTCCAACATATCTTTAAAAATGACTCCCAAGAGAATAGCAAAAAGTAATGTCAATTCAATTACTGTATAAACAGGAAAATTAAAAAAAGTGTTAGTGTACATTTTTTTCGATCCACAAATATTAACAATTGTGAATCATATCATATTTATTTGTAGGAGTCAGGAGTCAGGGGTAAATAGTCTTGCGGTTGTAAGTTGAGCAAAAATGGGTGTATTTCATAATATCTACTAGACCGACAAACCTTAAATGTTGCAATCGTAGGAGCGGGTTCCGCGTTAAGTTAACAGTGTTACAAATTATTCAGATGAACTCGCCCCTACCAAGCTACAGAATAATAGGGAAAACGATTTGTGAAGAAAATTTAGAAATTACTATTCTTGAAAATGGAATCTATGAGTTTAACCAAAATGACGGAACCCGATCTTACCAAAATGACTAGTAAGGAATTAAAAAAATATATCTTGTCTCATTCAACAGATGATGAAGCAATTCGAGAATTATTTATTAATTGCAGAAATCCTAATGTTCAAGTTTTCCCCTATCCTCAAAGTATGCTTTATGAAGAAATTGAAGCGATGTTCAAATCTAGATTCAATTTAGATCTATAATGGCATGATATCAAATCCGGTAGTATTGGTATAAAAAAGCAGAGAAACCTGGTTTTTATCAAATGCCCTACAATACTAACATTAATCTCCCAGAAACCGGGTTTCTTATAATACTCCGAAGCAGGTAGAATACTAATTTATCCAGTGCATTTACTACCTAGTCATTGCCAATGGAGCGTCAGCGTAATGAAGCAATCTTAACGTTATCACGAAATCAAGATTATCCTGAGGTAAAAATGCCTTCTCATCTCTGTAAATATTCAGATGCGCTATCATGAAATAGATGAGAGAACTGCAAAATTTTGTTTCCTAACTCTTGATTCCTGCAAGGAAATTTTCCCATCCAGCAACAGCATCTAAATTAGAAACAACTCCTTTTTGCATCAAAACCACACCATCTCCAAAATCAGTAATTCCATATTCACCAGAATCATAAAGCTCTTCAATTCTAGGTACAATTGTTTCGAGTCGTTGGCGATCGCTCTTAAATGCTACCCGATATCTATTCAACCGCCACAAATCAACAATAATATACTTTACCTTTTCCACCTCTCTCGCATCATTTCTAAATTTCATCCTCGGAAACCGCAATATTGCTCGACGACTTGATAAGTGAGGAATAATATAAGTTGTTGCTGCCACGCTAGCATCATCAGGAATTTTTTCTAACAATGGTCGCATTTGACTGACGTGCTGCCATTGTTGGTGTGCGGGAATATAAACCCAAGGTTGTACTGAGTCTGGTACTAAAAAATAAAAAGTGCGATTAGGATTAGAAGTGAATGTAAAAAATAGTGACAAGCAAATACAAGCTACCCAGAAACGCCGAAACTTTGGTGATGGCAGTTGTGAGTTTTCAACTTCTGATTCTCTCTTTCCCCACCATAAAATTGCACCGTAAAATAATCCCGGCACCACTGTCATGGCGTAGCGAATTGTAATTGACAGCACAGACAAACCCTGAGCAGAGAATAATTTCAGTAAAGGAAATCCTGCTATCATCCAAGAAGCGGGAGCAACAGCAGGCACAAATGCTAACGGCAACCATTGACCTAATAAATATTTGATAGTGCCAAAGAATGGAGTGAAAATTTCTCCTATTAACCGCCAAGGGTTACTAATCATACCCCAAATAATTTCCAGAGTCGAAGCTTCGTCTCCTTCTGCATATTGACCGAATCTTTCCATCATAAATCTCTGGGAAATATCTTCGGAAAATATCGGCATAATTAGATTTGTCAAAGCTACCATATAGGCAAAACTTAGAGTACAGATGGCTAAACCTATTTTCGGATAGCGTTTACTTAAGATTAAGTAGAACCCAACTCCAAATAATACTACTCCTGCATCTTCTCTAACAGCTAAAATTAATACTGCTAAAATCCAAAATAGATACCACCAGCGTTTTTCCATTGCTAGTAGTAAACTAAATACAAACAGAGGTATTTGACAAATATCATGGAAATTTGCTAGGGTAGGACCAATTACTGCGTTAGCTCCATAGAAACTAACACTAATCATGGTTGATAACTCTGGTTGGAGATATTGTCTAGCTAAAATATATAAAACTAAACCCGCAGCAGTTACTAATGTGACTTGTAAGACTGTTAGAGTAATAGGAGATGGAAATAGGGCATATATTGGCAACCACAGCAAAAGGGCAGGAGTAAAATGTTGGCCTAAGCGGTGATAGTATACTTCTGAGACTTGGCCTTGGTGGACTACATTTGTGGAAAGAGCTGAAGAGAGAGAACTTTGAAAAAAACGACCGTGCATACTATTCCAAAATACTTGGTTAAATATACCTTGGTCGTAAGAGGCGTAAAAACTATAATAACGATGCAGGTTAAATAATAGACAAACTATAAAAAAGGCGATCGCTACCACGAACAGCATCTTGAGGAACTGATTTTTTTGCCTGA
>NZ_JAAHGT010000909.1 GCF_010672385.1 Okeania sp. SIO2F4 | reverse complement strand
AATAATTAATAATTAATAATTAACAATTAATAATTAATAATTACCTCTTCTTGAAAACGGATAGGATTGATTAAAAGGGAATTTTTTTTCTTCTCTTGGTCGATTGGAGGCTAGCGAGGAGACCTCACCATCCCATCCTAACGGACTGCGAGCAATTCATGTCGCGAAGCGTTAACGAAGTTGTGCGTTAGCTAAACGACCGCTTTTTTCTCCATGAATGGAGAGGCTTTAAACCCTTATTTTTCGGTAAATGAAGTACAAATATTAATGTTAAAAGTCTTGTGGGGTGGGAATATTGCCCGGCCTATGTACTTCACTAATATCAAATATGCTGTATTAATTTTTAACTGAGTGGGAAAGCTTGTATTGATGCCAAAAGTCAACGTGCGTTCTCGGCTGTTGCTGAGATCAGACGCAGTAGAAATGCGGAATATTATTCTTGACAAGATTAGCAGTATGAGGTAACATCTTCTCCACAAACATCCGCCAAATAACACAAAGCTCTAAACCTCAAATCAATTAGTTCATTGTAAAGAGGGTTAAGTTTGCACATAGGAGGAATGTGAAACAAGACATGACCCAAAAAACTGATATCGCGCTCAAAGGGGCACTGACTTGGAATTAATTTGCACAGAAATCTTGCTAATTTGGGATTATTAATTTCTATGCGATCTAGCCATTTTCTCAAAGGGCTTAATAGCTTAAATTTAGGTATTGTAATATACATACGAGCAGTTATAGCATTTAGAATTTTAGTGTTTTGGGGTCTCATCCATACCCCTGTTGCTTTCGCCAGATCGTGCATGGTTTTAAAGACTTACTATTAATTTCTACAGTGTATTTTTTGGCATTACCGGAAAGACAACATTTGAGTAGTAGTTGTCAATTGCTTGACAAAATTCACAAGCCAAAAATTAATTTTGATATTGACTTTTGAATTTCCAGTAAAATTTTTCCCCACAGTAGAGTATGGGGGGGTTTTTAGAAGATTCCTGGTTCAAAAACTCTTAACTAGGTCAAACAACATTTGACTGCGGATTAAATAAAACCCGCCCACTTGTTTTTTTCTCCCCTAGCTGAAGCGCGGAGGTCTTCAAACTACCGAGGATTTTTTGATGATTAGCTAAGGTTTAATTTTTGAATTGACGTCTATGTTATGTTGACATCTCCAGAGGTTAAAATATTGTGAATTCTATGGTTAGCCCACCGTAAATGGGATGCCCGATTTACTTGAAACCTGTCAACAGGCTCCTATTAGACTATCAAGTTTATTTGGAGGAATAATCTTCTTCTAGAAATACAGGATTATTAGATGACATAGTTTTCAGAGATTATCTATTCCTCATTTCAATCTTGCCAGACGACTATCTCCTAATTTTTATTTGATAATTTCATCAGTTGTGTTTCAACTGTACTGTTTTGATTGTAAATAATTCTACTAGAGTTCTGTCGGCATTTTGGCATAAAAATATTATGATGCCTCTAACTAATAGCGACTCAAGATGATTTTGTTTGCCTTCACTCCTTACCTAGAAAAATATCTAGCTGTGAAGCTCTACATTTTTTTGACAGGCTCCCAGAGAGAGTAGTTTTACCCAATATTTCGGAACAATAAATCTTTCCAATTAGGCTGCCTACTTGTCTTCAAGTCGTAAAAAACATAGTCCTCTCTTGACCGCTTGAGGCTAGGGAACCTCATTAGGGTCTTAACTTTAAAAGCGTAGTGCCTGTAGCACTTAATCTGGTGTAGTTAAGATTCCGAATTACTCTGAATCTTCTGGATTGCTCCAGGTTATCAACTACTCTATCGATTAATAAGCTCTTCGCTTAGAAAGTCTATATATAGCTAACCTGTTTTGTCACCTATTTGATTGTTACACCAATAGAGCTAATTGTTGCATCTTGACTCTTCACAAGTATAAATGATTTGAATAAAATAAATAAGTTTTACTAAACAATATTATATTGACTAAATATTTTTATTGTGGTATATGAGAGTGATGAATGTTACATTAACCAGGTTTGTTCATAGATGTCTATTCTTCAAACCAACTATTTATCGGTACTTTGAGATTTTTTACACCGAAAATGGCTTCAAACCCAGTATTAGCAAGGGAAATACCTCACAGTGCTAAAAACAGCTAAAACCTAGATATATCAAGAAAACAGTTAATTCAAGGTAAAAGCATTGCTGTATAAGGTTTTGAGCCTATTTGCAACCTATTTTTTTCTAAAGTCCAGTTATCCTAGAAACCGGGTTTTTTGCCTAAGTCCTATAATTAATAAAACGAAGATGATATGACTTTATAATTCATATTCTTTATCTGGAGACGTCTACTAAATAAGTTTCTGCTTAAGGGTACAATCATTTAGATATTAAATAAGTGCAAATAATATAATACTATTCCCAGATATACCCTATCAGGTTCCAGGAAAAAAACTATGACCAAAACTAATTCCCAATCATCCCAAAAATTGACATTTTTAACTACATTAGAAACGGCGAATACCGAAACTCTTTCCCCACCCAAGGGAATTTTTAGCATCTTTTCTGCATTCCCAGAATATGACCGTGGCAACAGACTTTATGAGATGGGTAGATACGAGTCAGCCATTCCCTACTACGAGAACGCAGTGAAAATAAAGCCAGACTGGGCAATAGGTTGGTTAAAGCTAGCTGATACATTATATAAACTGCGAAAGTATGAACAAGCAGTAGAGGCTTATAAAAAATCCCTATCGCTCAAACCAAACGCTCATCAAGCTTGGAATAGTTATGGAGTTGTATTATCTAACTTAAGGCAGTATGAAGAAGCGATCGTCTGCTTTGACAAGGGAATCAAAATTAACCAAAATAACTACGAACTATGGTTTAATAAAGCAATTGTTTTAACTGAATTAAAACAGTATTTATCTGCCATAAACTGCTACAAAAAAGCACTGAAAATACAACCAATGAAGGGAGAAATTTGGTATGCTCAAGGGCAAGCTTTATTAACTCTAAAAAAATATGCTGAAGCATTAGCTGCTTATGATTGTGCAGTGAAACTTCAACCTGATAATTATCAGATTTGGTTGAACCGAGGATTAGCCTTAGTAGAAACTCAACGTTATGCAGAAGCAATTATTAGTTATGACCATGCAATAGAATTACAACCAGAGAATTATTTAGCTTGGTTTAACTTAGGTATTGCTCAAAGTAAACTACATAAATATCACGATGCGGTCTCTTCTTTTAATAAAGCAATTAAATTAAATCCCGATGATTATGAAGCTTGGTATTATAAAGGATTAGCTTTAAAAAATCATTGGAAAGAAGGAGGAGTTGCTTGTTTTGATAAGGCAATTAATTTTAATCCTAATCTACCAGAAATTAGGATTAGTCGTGGTTATATTTTATTAGATTTATTTAAGTATAATGAGTCACTAGAATCTTTTAATCAGGCAATTACAATTAATTCTAATTATCCAGAAGCTTGGTTAGGTCGAGGTAAAGCATTTATGGCACTGGATAAATATAATGAAGCTCTTATTGCTTATGGTAATGCCATTAGTATTGAGCCATATTTTTTAGAGGCTTGGAATTGTCGAGGTGAAGTATTAGAAAAACTCCAGAAGTACGATAAAGCATTAGCAGCTTATGACAAAGTAATAGAAATGAGTTTTCAGCAAGGAATTTCTGTTGCTAAAGTTGGTTTACAAAGGGGTGCAGCTTTAGAAAAGTTAGAGCGATATACTGAAGCAATAGCAGCTTATGATTTGGTAATTGGAAAGCAGCCAGATAATTTTGATGCTTGGTTAAACCGGGGATTAAGCTTAGAAAAAATGGTAATTTATGAAGAAGCTGTTTTTAGTTATAATCAAGCTATTAGTATTTGGCCGAGTAATTATCAAGCTTGGTCACAATTAGCTTTGATGTT
>NZ_JAAHGT010000908.1 GCF_010672385.1 Okeania sp. SIO2F4 | reverse complement strand
GATAACCAAACAATTGTTTCAGAAGTATGACAACGTTTCTGGGATGGTCAAGAACCGGAAATTATCTAGAGCGATTTCGGATTTAGGTTGGCGACAATTCCGGACTTTACTAGAAGGAAAAGCTCTAAAATATGGCCGTGAGTTCCGAGTAATTGATAGATGGCTGGCAACATCTCAAATATGTTCAAATTGTGGCTTTAAAGGTGGAAAATTAGACCTTTCAATTCGCGAGTGGGAGTGTTTAAACTGTGGTAGTTGGCATGATCGCGACCTAAACGCAGCCATAAATATATTAGTCGCGGGTGGGCAATCCGAGACATTAAACGGACGTGGAGGCAAGCGTAAGACCACCCTCAAGGAGGCAGCAGCCTATGAAACGTCAACCCACCGAGGGGCTACGGCTCGGCAGGAATCTCCACGCCTTTAGGCTGGAGAGGATGTCAATGAACAGGTATGGATGGAAAGACTTGATGATCGGAAACATAAGATTCTAATCTATTAGGACTTACGCAATATAACGTATTTTCGTCCCTATCGACCGACAGGGAAGCAATCTCAAGCCCTAGTTTTTCGTACCTTATGCGTAAGTTCTGTCTATATAACTGTACTTTAAGATTTTTTACACCGAAAATGGCTTCAAACCCAGTATTAGCAAGGGAAATACCTCACAGTGCTAAAAATAGCTAAAACCTAGATATATAAAGAAAACAATTGACATAAAATCAACTAAAAAGTCGTCCTAGAAGGGCGAGGCTTTAAACCCAATTTTCTGGTAAAATTCACTCTGTTCTACAGTTCCCAACCAACCTATAACCTAAATTATCGATGAGTACCCGTGTTATCCTTGTACGTCATGGCCAAAGCACCTATAATATAGAACATCGAATTCAAGGTCGCCTTGATGCTTCAGTTCTTACAGAGACTGGCCAAAATACTGCTCGTCAAGTAGGTAAAGCTCTTCAAAACCTAAAATTTGATGCTATTTATAGCAGTCCTCTACAAAGAGCAAAGCAAACTGCTGAAATTATTCACTCCTGCTTAGACTCTCCACCTCCAGTTCAAACCAAAGAAAACTTAAGAGAAATTGATTTACCTTTGTGGGCAGGAATGTTGCGTGAAGAGGTGATAGAGAAATATCCAGAAGATTATAGTTTATGGAAAAAACATCCCCACGAACTTTGTATGGAGGTCTCAACACCAGAGGGTCAAATCAAGCATTTTCCTGTATTATCTTTGTTTGACCAAGCTCATAAATTTTGGCCTGAGATTTTGACTAGCGCTCATAAAACTATTCTAGTTGTGGCGCACAATGGTATCAATCGCTGCCTCATTTCTACAGCTTTGGGAATACAGCCATCTTATTATCACTCCATTCAACAGTCTAATTGTGGCATTAATATACTTAACTTTACTCCTCCTTATCCCTCTTTTTCTGGAGAATATAAACCAGGAGGAGCTGTACAATTAGAATCAATGAATCTCACTACTCATATTGGTGAAAAGTTTCCTAAACCTAGAGATAAACATAAAGGTCCTCGGTTGTTACTGGTGCGTCATGGCGAGACTGACTGGAACCGAGATGGTAAATTTCAAGGACAAATCGATGTACCACTTAATGATAATGGTCGGGTGCAAGCTGGCCAAGCTGCGGAATTTCTCAAGGATGTACATCTAGATTTTGCTGTTAGTAGTTCGATGCTACGTCCTAAAGAAACGGCCGAGATTATTTTGCAGCATCACCCAGATGTAGAGTTAAATTTATATGATGGTTTATGGGAAATTAGCCACGGTCTCTGGGAAGGAAAGTTTGAGTCAGAAATTGAAGATGGTTTTCCTGGATTATTGAAGCAGTGGAAGGAATTTCCAGAAACGGTACAAATGCCAGAAGGGGAAAATTTACGGCAGGTTTGGGAAAGGGCACTGGTTACTTGGCAAGAAATTATTCAGTCGGTTTCTGGTACTGGTATTGTAGTTGCCCATGATGCTATTAATAAGGCTATTCTTTGTCAATTATTTGGTTTGGAACCCCAACATTTCTGGAATTTTAAGCAGGGCAATGGAGCGGTTAGTGTAATTGATTATCCTCAAGGTCCAGATGGACCTCCGGTATTGGAGGTAATGAATATTACTTCTCATTTGTCTGGGGGTATTCTCGACAAAACTGCAGCAGGAGCGTTGTAATTTCAGTTATCAGTTATCAGTTATCAGTTATCAGTAGGGTAGTCCAGTAAGGTGCGTTTTCGGCTAAGAGCCGACATGAAACACTGCGTGATATGAAAATGAAATGTAAAGCACCGCCTATTCCAAATATTTCGGTGCTACTGGACTGACTAATTTTTTATTTGTACTGGTGACGCCAAGAATTTGATTTATGACTTTTGACTTCTGTAATAAACATCTTCAAATAATAAAAAATAAAATCAAATGAAATGAGCAGAAATATTCGCCTTTTCCCTTCTTATTCTCAAAGAGAAAATCAGACTACAAATCATTGTCTGCTGATTCTCAAAATGCTTTATGAAGAAAATCCCAAATTTTTATCAGAAGTTTTGAGCAAATTATTAGGTGAAGGTTTATCTGGAATAGTTGGAGTGAAATTCACCCAACAAGTAGGAAAAAAACAACGCATTCCTGATGGGGAAATTACTCAAGAACCTTTCTCTATTTTTATCGAAACAAAGAGAGGAAGTAGTTTTGATGAAGGACAATTATTACGTCATCTAGAAAGTCTCAAGCAAAAGCCAGGTAGAAAAGTTCTTATTGCTCTTGCTAACCACGAACAAGATGAACCTAACGACCAGGCTTTTTCTAATGTCAAAAATATTGCTAAAGCAGATAATATTTTATTTTTACCTATTAGTTTTGAATATTTTTTAGAGTCAATCAAACTGAGTAATTTAACCAAAAATCTAGCCGATGCGATTAATGATTTAGAAGAGTATTTTAATGAAGAAAATTTGCTACCTTCTTGGAAATATCGTCTAGATGTTGTTAATTGTGCTGGAACTTATGATGATGTAATTAAACATAAGATATATGTATGTACAGCCAAAGGTGGTTCATATAGTCATAGTCGTAGCCTTTATTTGGGAATATATCGAAATAAACAAGTAGACTGGGTTGCCAAGACAGAAGCAGTTGTGGATATTGAGTCAGAAGAAGAATTTTCTCTTAAGTGGAAAAATGTTAATAAGTCCGATGAAGAATTAGCTGAAGCTGCTAAAATTCGTCGTAGTTATGTAGATGATTCATGGTATCCAGCACGAGTATTTTTACTAACCGATTTACATCCAACGGATTTTCGTCAAACTACTCCTGGAGGTATGCAAAGCAGTAAACAATATCAAAATATTGGTAATGTAAATAATGCTAAAGATTTAGCTGAAAAATTACAAGGTAAAACTTGGGAAGAATATAAATAAAAAATATCTAGAAAAAAAGAAGTAGAAAGTAGGGGTAAATAATTGATAATTTTTGTCGGATAATTGGTTTTGTTTTTAACTATTGGAGGTGTTTTAAATTACCCATCGAAAAAAATTTGACCTTCATTAATTCATTATCAATTATAATCGGGTAATCTGCAAAATAATAGCCGTTCTCTCAAAAAAAACTTTACTCCATATAATGAACAGCAAATTATTTCAACAAGTCCGAATATTAGATCCAGTTTCCGAGACAGACCGAGTTGCTGATGTTTTAATTATTGATGGAAAAATAGCAGCAGTTGAGGAAAATATTTCTCAGTTCCCGACTAAAACAAATATTCAAGATTGCCGGGGATTAATTTTAGGTCCTGGTTTAGTAGACTTATATTCTCATAGTGGGGAACCAGGGTTTGAGGAACGGGAAACTATAGAGTCTTTAATCCAAGCTTCTAGAGCAGGAGGTTTTACCAGACTAGCAATTTTGCCGGATACTTTTCCA
>NZ_JAAHGT010000907.1 GCF_010672385.1 Okeania sp. SIO2F4 | reverse complement strand
TTTCTATTATTAGTATTTAATGGCTACTCAAGATTTTTTCCAGCTTTAGGGTGTGGCATGATTTTTGGTTTTGCTGAGATGATGATTATATAGAAAGAAGTAAAATTTTCCCAATCAAATTTTACTAATAATTTAGGAGCTATATGCAGGATTTGTACCCCGATCATCTCAGATACTTTAACTGTTAATTTTTAGTTTAACTAAAGTTCTCACATTCTACATAAGTAAACAACTATTTATGATTACAGCAGCATCTCAAAAAATCAATTGCTAGTAGGACTGTAGCTAAAGATAATCCTAATATTTGTTTTAGCCTTCTACTTCATACTTATTCTGCCACTAGGGATATTTTTATTCAATTTATCCCTAAGTTGACTAATTTATTTATATATTATCTTGACCAGAAAATCAGGTCTCAAGCCTCCCCTTTTTAAGGAAACGAAAAAAATCAAATTCAGTATTTCAAGCTTCCTTATACCATGAGGCACTGATAACTGATAACTGAAATGATACACCCGATAATTATCTTGATTTTGAGCTACTTTTTCATCATCAACTTTGTTAATTTTGATAGTGCAAAAAAACCATTAAAAAAACTATCACCTCAAAAAAGTTAAATCCTTCTAACTAATTAGTTAGCCCCCAAAATCTAATCAAAACCATTGCCAATAATAGCCGCTTTTTCCAAAGCTTTAATATCAGAATCAACCATCAAATGTACCAACTCTGTAAATGTAACTGATGGTTTCCAACCTAACTTTTCTTGTGCTTTTGTACAGTCACCAATTAACAAATCAACCTCCGCAGGACGTAGATAACGGGGGTCAAACTCCACATAATCTTGCCAATTTAAGTCTACATGAGTAAATGCTATTTCTAGAAATTCTTTAATAGAATGAGTTTCATTTGTAGCAATCACATAATCATCTGCTTGCTCCTGCTGTAGCATCATCCACATAGCTCGAACATAATCCTTTGCATACCCCCAATCTCGTTTAGCATCCAAGTTACCAAGATAGAGTTTTTTCTGTTTACCCGCTACAATTCTAGCTACAGCACGAGTAATTTTACGAGTTACAAAAGTCTCACCTCGACGAGGACTTTCATGGTTGAATAGTATACCATTACAAGCAAAGAGATCGTATGATTCTCGATAATTTATTGTTTGCCAGTGGGCATAAACTTTAGCGCAAGAATAAGGACTACGGGGATAAAAAGGTGTAGTTTCTTTCTGAGGGACTTCTTGAACTTTGCCAAACATTTCCGAAGAACCAGCTTGATAGAAACGAACTTCAATTCCAGTACGCTGTTGGTAGTCTCGAATTGCTTCGAGTAAACGTAGAGCGCCCATTCCCACAGCATCTACTGTATACTCTGGAGAATCAAAGCTAACCCTTACATGGGACTGGGCACCTAAGTTGTATATTTCTACTGGCTGAACTTCTTCCAGAATTCGACGTAGAGTAGTCCCATCAGTTAAGTCTCCATAATGTAGAAATAATTTAGCATTAGGATTATGGGAATCTTGATATATATGGTCTATTCTATCTGTATTAAAGCTAGAACTACGTCTGATAATACCATGAACCTCATAGTCTTTCTCAAGTAAAAGTTCACTTAAGTATGAACCGTCTTGACCAGTAATACCAGTAATTAGCGCTCGTTTTCTTTCACTCATTGCAGTTAATATTTACAACGTATTGACATACTCTCGGCCTTAAAGACACCGAGTTTCGTGACATACTCCCACACTAAGCTGAGGCTATAGTGTGGTCTTCTCGCTTCCCAGTCCCGGTATCCCGTCGGACAAGAGCGAGCTTCAAGAACGGAATGCCCTACCGCCCTATGTTTTATATTTGCTGTAGCATTTTAGTCACGACAGATCCCGCGACAATCAGGGCAAGAATGAATCTTGTCTGACAACTTTTTCGGGACTTTTTCCCCAAAGTTTTAGCAATCAGTTGTTGTGCCGTTCAGATTCATAGCTATAGTTAAGTGCCCAGCATTCTCAGCTTTGGCAGAAAGAATCGTTAGGAATTGTCCCCAACCAGCATCACAGATAAAAGTGATGGCTGTTCGCTCAGTCCTACAAAACTAGCAACATAATATTGCGACCAAGGAAACACTATGTCTTTAGAGCTTTTTACCACAACATTTACTACCAATCGGGCTGGTTTTGATAAATCAGCAGGGGAATATTGATCGGAATCAGACTCATACCTATACTACAAAAGCAATAAATATTTTTTAATTTTTTGCCCAATAGCAGAGTTTGACTTTATATCGTCCCCAGATTTCTAGATTAACCTAAAACGATCCTTATAACCAATAATTGTTTAGTTAAAATTTATCAACTTGACTCCTTTACAAGTAGTTATCCTCCCAAATAAAATGTCTATTATTTAGACTTATAAATTTGGGTTAGAGGTGCAATATTTGTCAAAATCCTACCAACCTCTAACCCTAGGATAGCTTCAGCTAATTTTAAATCTCTCACTCATAATTACAAGGATTAGTAAGCACCGTTATTTTTTGGAAAAATAACAATGCCAATAGTTTTAAACATAATCCATATATCTATCCAAAAATTTCTGAAGTTTACATAGTAAAGGTCTATTTGAACCCTCTTAGGATAAGGAATATCATTGCGACCAGAAACTTGCCATAAACCAGTAATCCCTGGTTTAATAGTCAGAATTTTATCCATGTGATGACCGTATTTTGGTAGTTCTTCAACCACTAATGGTCTCGGCCCTACTACACTCATATCACCTTTCAATACATTCCAAAATTGAGGAAATTCATCTAAACTTGTAACTCTCAGAAATCTACCAATCCATGTAATTCGAGGGTCATGTTTTAATTTAAAACTTTCCTGAAATTCTTGGCGCAGATGAGGATATGTTTCCATAATCTCTCCCAACATCTCATCTGCATTTTCCACCATAGTTCTAAATTTTAAACAACGAAATAGCTTTCTATTTTTACCCACTCTTTGTTGAACATAAAAAACCGAGCCTGGTGAGCTAAATATAATTAGTAAACCTATCAGCAAGTAAAGAGGGGCAAACAATATCAGAACCGATAGAGAAAATAGGATATCAAATAATCGTTTAGAAAATCCTACCTCTAGGCCCTCTAGAAACAGACTTTTTTGTTTATCTCTGGGGAGGAAAGGCTGAAAAGCTCGTCCTGTAAATCCTCTAATTACCTTGCCAGAGATGAATTGGCTATCGGCAGTCATCTTACTCCTTCACTTCACACCACACACAGTCCTGATCATAAAGCCTATAGCGAAATAGGGGGCAACTTTGGTTGTGAAAAAGATGACTAATTGTGGACAAGGAAGATTTTTTGCCTCTTACTTGGGTGTTTCTGTGCCTATATGTAGAAATTTTATAAAAATCTTTGAATTGAAAAATCAAATATTATTATTACGATAGTCCCATTCATTGTCTATTTTCTCAGTAGTCTAAATTAGACAGTCACTACTGCAGAGTTAGCAGTTTCAATAATTATATTTTCAATGGCCTCAACAGATAAACTTGGATTAGCTTGTTTAATTAAAGCTACTACACCTGCAACATGGGGTGATGCCATAGAAGTACCTGCAAAGAAACTATATAGATTACCTGTTATGGAAGGAGGTACAGGGGCATAAATATCTCCTGCATCTTCACGAATACCATCTCCTCCTGGGGCAACTACGTAATCTAAAGGTTGGTTTCCAGCTTCATTAGAGAAAGAAGAAAATTTCCCATTTCGCTCCACTGACCCAACTGCTATTCCCTGTCGATCGGCTAATCTTGCTGGATAATCAGGACTGCTTAAACCATCATTACCTGCAGCAGAAACAAATACAACGCCTCTCTCAGCAGCATAACGAATAGCTTCAATTTCACCCGTAACTAAGTTTCTCCCACCA
>NZ_JAAHGT010000906.1 GCF_010672385.1 Okeania sp. SIO2F4 | reverse complement strand
TTCCCTGGATAATCTTGATTTAATAAGGAATTTAGTGTTCCTCGTAATAATTTTGCTTCATTTCTGGCAGGAATTATCACAGAAACTGACGGCCAATATTCGATATTTCCAATTTCTGTTTCTGATGTTGGCAATAGTCGTTGGTCTGCTAGCCAAAAATTACCGCGAAATATTAATAAATATATCCATATTATCAAGTTAAAAATTACTGTGATTAATATGACTTGCTGCATAAATAACTCCTGAATTTAAGGATACAGAAATTATAGCAATTCTCCAAAATAATTGATTTAGATTAATTTATATATAGATGAACTGTTGGATGGAGCAAAATCCCATTTACCTCTAGGCATTTATTTATTAAATTAGGTTAATTTTTTATCACCAGTAATATTAGCCTGAAAAAGTAAAGTAATTTGTAGATACTATCCTTTGAAAATTGGGAATTGTAGGGATTTTATGTTCCTTGTTCCCAGTTCAATTTTTCCCTGATTCTACCATAAATCACTACATCTACAGCCCTACTTAAATTTGTATTAAATAGGGTTTCAATTACCAATTAAAATACCCTATCCTGAGAAGATGTTTGAGAACTTATTGCATGGAACTGATGAATCCTAAAATCCTAATCACTCTGCCCCCTTACCTATAAGAGAATGTTTAAAAGCTCTCCTCGTAGAATAGAGGTTTTTATGAGTTGACAAAAGCTTCTGAAAGGCAGGGTTTAAATTAAGGTTTAATACCAATTTAATAAATGTTTGCTATAAATATCTAGGGGATTTTTAGGAGTAAGGTATGAGAGCCTTCGGATTGCCGACGTACAGGAGTCAGAATGAATAGTTTCGATACCATTTTTATCTGAAGCTGCACAGAATTATAAAATTAATCAACTACTCTGTCTTGATCTAGATTTAACTCTTCTTTAAATTTGATTCCATGCAACTTGATATTAATTTAATCAAATAGACATCTTCTTTAAAGTATGCATCATTGCCCTTAGTATCAAGAATAAAAAAAATTTTCTCTTGTCGGTTTGACATCTTGCATCCCTTAGAAACCATAGATTTTGAGGAAGAATAATTTAGTAAGTATTCATGTAAATACTTACCAAAAAATCAAGGTATAAAGCCTCTCTATTCATGTTTATAAGAAGAGGTAATATCAAATCCGGTTAAATAACCTCACTATCAATTTAGTAGTCAGTAGAAAATACTCAACCACTTATTTCTAGGGCGTGTCAAGAAGAAAAAAACTCAACTGCCTAGACTGTCCTCGAACCCTGTAGATGCGATTATTGTATGTGCAATTAAACGGATTTGATATAATTAATAATTATTAATTATTAATTATTAATTATTAATTATTTAAGTATCCTCCCACAACTTAAATATTAATAATTTCTACCACTTCTAAATTTTCAGCAGGTGTGAATCCAAAGACACGGGAATAAAAATAAAATTCTCCATCCAAAGCATGTTTAATATTCTCGGAACGGCGAAAACCATGTTGTTCTTCTGGGAAAGCAACATAAGCCACTGGCAATCCTTTTTGCTGCAAAGCTTCTACCATTTTCTCAGCTTGATTTGGCGGTACAATTTTATCTTCTAACCCTTGGAAAAAAATTACAGGGCAAGACAAACCCTCAGTAAAATTAATCGGCGATCGCTGTTGATAAATCTCTTTTTTTTCAGGATAAGCTCCAATTAATCCATCTAAATAACGGGATTCAAACTTATGAGTATCTGTTGCTAAAGCCTCTAGGTCACTAACTCCATAATAACTGGCTCCCGCTTTAAATACATCCTTAAAAGTTAAGGCACATAAAGTAGTATAACCTCCCGCACTACCACCAGAAATAGCCATACGATTACTATCTACTAATCCCTGTTTAGCTAAATATTGAGCGCCATTTACACAATCATCAACATCAACAATTCCCCAATTATTTTTTAGTCTTTGTTGATAGTCTCTTCCATATCCAGTGCTACCTCCATAATTAACATCAAATAAAGCAAAACCACGACTCGTCCAATATTGAATTTTTAAGCTTAAACTACTAGAAGTTGCTGCTGTTGGACCCCCATGACTTTTGACTAAAAGAGGTGGTTTTTCTCCTACAGGTGCCGTGTAATCTTTATTAGTTGGCGGGTAAAATAAACCATAAGCAGTCTTACCATTTTCTGTGGGAAATTCTATTGCTTGAGGAATAGATAAATAACCAGAATCAATTTTTAAATCCGTAGAACGTTTTAAAATATCAATGGCACCTGTAGATAAATTTATTTGTATAATTGAACTAGGCTCTGTGGGGGAACTTCCCAGAAAACAAACTCGACTTTCTTTTGCTGTTAAAGAACTAATAGAAGTATAAGGTATTTCTATTTCTTGTAGATGTTTTTTAGTAGTATTAAGAGTTGCCAAATGCCCAATTCCATTCTGAGAAAAAGTGCAGAGAATTTTGTTGGGTGCTGTGAAGGTATAAGTAGACATTCCAAAAACCCATTGTGGCATTCCAAACTCGGCATCTAAAGGATACAATGGAGCTACATTTGCAGTCTCAGTAACTCCTGGCACTTGATAGAGATTCCACCATTTAGAGCGATCGCTCACAAAACATAACATTCCATCTGGCGACCACTGGGGTTGAAAAATTGATTCTTCTTTCCCTCCAGCAACGAACTTACCTTCATCTAATGAACCATCTGTATTCACCTGAGCGACCCATAACTCCGTACCATCCCAAGGCATATTTGGGTGGTTCCAACAAATCCAGCAAAGTTGCGAACCATCCTTATTTAGGCGGGGTGAGGCATAAAAATCATAACCCTCTGCTAATATCTGGATATCTTCTCCATTTTTTAGGTTAATGCTAACTATCCTATTGGTAGGTTCCCCACCCTTTGTATGATCTTCCTGAATACAAATTAAGCGATCGCGCTGTTTATCTATCACACCATCAGCATAACGTAGGTTTGCTTCCGGAGTTAAAGGTTGGGGTTCTGTACCTAGTGTTTGGCAATAAAGACGTTGGTCGGCAAAGCTAGAAAAATATATCGTACCATCTACTACTAAGAAAGCTCCACCGCCGTATTCATGGACGCGGGTACGTACATTAAAAGGTAGAGGAGTAATGTCAGTTGTCTGTCCATCTGTAGTGTGACGCACAATTACATTTCGTCCACCCTCTGAAGGTCGTCCTTCAATCCAGTAGACATCATCACCATCAATGGTAATACTACTAAGTCCAATTGTCCCTGCTACAATCAAGTCAGTAGTAATAGGGGATTTCCAGGAACCATAAGGTGCTATTTGTGTCATAATTTAAGATTACTGTATAAGATAATGTCTACTATTTAGTTTTGTTATTGTCAATTGTCAAGTTCTAAATCTTCCGTTTGATTTATTTAATTATGACTTACGCAGTATAACGTATTTTCCTCATTGCGACCTACAGGGTTTGCGGAGCAGTCCGGAACGGATAGCAATCTCAAGTCCTAGGTTTTCGTATCTAATGCCTAAGTCCTGTTAATATAAAGTATTAAAAAATGTTTTAGGTGATAAGAGTTTACTAAGCTAGTTATAAGTTTGAGCTATCTGTTTCTAATTCTCTTTGGGATTTTTCTGTGCCAGGGAGATGCTTGTCAATTAAACTAGTTCTAGTTTCTAGATCGGTTTTGCGGTCGATACCACTCATATCTTTGTTTTGTGAACAGACACTCTAACTATACCTAATAGCGATCGCCTCTTGTAGTTGAGAAAGAGCGATCGCTATTAGAAAAAGTAAAGGCTAACCTTAGGGACTTCCAAAAAATAAAATGTACAATTTATGAGAATGATAATCATTTTTATACGGGAGAGGAAGGGGTTGACATCGCCAACCCCTTCCTCTCATAAATTGGCATCACAATTTCTGTACTTCACCTAG
>NZ_JAAHGT010000905.1 GCF_010672385.1 Okeania sp. SIO2F4 | reverse complement strand
CAGCACCTACAGAACCACCAGCACCTACAGAACCACCAACTCCCACACAACCACCAGCACCTACAGAACCACCAGCACCTACAGAACCACCAACTCCCACACAACCACCAGCACCTACAGAACCACCAGCACCTACAGAACCACCAACTCCCACACAACCACCAGCACCTACAGAACCACCGCCAGACGAAACCCTCAATGGTAGTAATGGCGATAACACTCTCAACGGTGGAGAAGGTGACGACCAACTCAACGGTTTCAGAGGTAACGATATACTTCGAGGTGGCAATGGCAACGATACCTTAACTGGCGGAGTTGGCCGAGATACAGTAGTTGGCGGTAATGGAGATGATACTGTTAATGGTGGTCGTGGAAGCGATCGCCTATTTGGCCAATCTGGCAACGATCTGTTGCTAGGTCGCCCTGGTAACGATATCTTGTTAGGAGGTGATGGTGACGATACTCTAGAAGGAGGTATTGGCCGCGATCGACTCAACGGTGGAGCAGGAAACGACGTACTCACAGGAGGAGCAAGTATTGACCGCTTTATCTTCAATACTAATCAGGAATTTCAAACAGAGGATGTTGGTGTAGATGCAATTACTGATTTTTCCCAAACACCCGGAGATATTATTCTCCTAGACTTGACAACTTTCACTGCTATCAACAGCCAGTCGGGAACAGGTTTCAGCATTGCCAGTGAATTTGCCGCAGTTACCGATGACGAAGCAGCAGCAACTTCTGGGGGAGTAATTGTTTATAACAGTGAAAATGGTAATTTATTCTATAACCCCAATGGCAGTGAAACTGGGTTTGGTAGTGGAGGTCAGTTTGCGACTTTGACAAATACCCCAGAGTTAGAAGCAGGAGACTTCTTCCTGAGAGGTTAAAATTTTAGCCCCTTAATCATACTTAAATATTACCTTGTAAACCAAACTTGCTCCCGTTAAATTTAAGATTTGAACGGGAGCAAATTTTTAACCAAAATCAATTTACAGCAGTTTTGGAGTTGATGAGGCACAAAATTTTAAGACTTTAGGCAATAGGCAACAGGCAACAGGCAACAAAAAATGAATAAACTGTACCTCACCATCGGACCAAAGTGCTGTAATTTGAATTTAACAGGACTTACGCAAAGGTACTATATATAGAGTTAAAAAACTATTGCGCAACAGTTTCGGACGCTACATATAGGGTCTCTGCGTAAGTTCTATTTAAAATAAATTGCATAACCTCTGGAGACTTGATAAGTATAAGGGAATAGTAGACTCTCAAAGGTTTTTCAGGTTCTATGTAATCCTTAAGTGGATACGAAAAATTGATATTCTGCCAACGTAACTACTCAAAGTGTATATCAGGGAAAAATAACTATGTTTGAACTCCAAAATCCTAGTAACACACCTTTTACTAATGTAGACGGTCCAAACCGTTTTGATGGGACAGTTTTAGCTACACCTTATTTACTCTCAATTAATGGTCAACCAGGATTATTTATTAATGGCCAGAAAACTATTGTCTTAGATGTTCTGGTTCGTTTTGCCATAGATACCGAGTTTTATTTTTTTGAGTCAGGACAATATCAAGTCTTATCAGATGACTTATCTACTAATCCTATTTTTAGTATACCCAAGGGTTGGTTAGGTGGAGAAGCTACTACAGCAGATTTTGATGGAGATGGCAGCGACGAACTTATTTGGACTTATTTCAATGGTGGTTTAACAACTACTGCAGACCCCCAAGTTGATTATTTTAAGTTAAATGATAATGGAGTTTATGAACGAGTCAATGTTCCTTTTGATGATTTAGACCTGAGTTCAGATTTCCATGTTCACGCAGCTATTGATGTAGATTTTGATAACGATCTTGATATTGTATTTGAAAATTCAGCAACAGAAGAAATTCAGATTTATCAAAATGATGGAGGCAATTTTTCCTCATTCTTAGGTGATATTTTCTTTGGTATTCCTTTGGATAATTTAGAAAATATTCATAGCGTAGATGATGATAATGACGGTGATTTTGATGTTATAGTAGAGGATAGTTTTGGCAATTTTTCTTTTTATGTTAATCAAAATGGTGCTTATATACAACAATTTGGCGATAATAATCCCTATGGTAATTTAGATGCCACAGACCTTAATGTTTCATTTTATGATGTCGATCGAGATCGAGATATTGATGCCCTATTTCTGGATGAGGATGGCAAAGCAATATATTATGAAAATCTCAAAATTGACGGTAATAAAATACCTTTTGTCATTGATGATCGCGCTCAAATTCTAAGTGATACCTCTGAAACTATTGATGTTTTAATAAATGACTGGGAATGGGATGGAGAAAACCTAGAAATAACTAATTTTGAGACAATAACAGCTCAAGGTGCAACAGTCAGTTTAGACAATAATAGTACACCTAATAATCTTAGTGACGATCGCTTGATTTACACCAGTCCACCAGGAATTACTACAGATAGCACCGATAGTTTTACCTATACTATTCAAGATACCGCAGGAAATGAAGCTACTGGAACAGTAGAGATAGAAATTGATTTTGATGAGCCACCAAATCCAGAAGATGATAACGTAGATGTCTTTGCAGATGACAGTAAAACTATTGATGTTCTGCTGAATGATTCTGAACCTAATTCTCAACCTCTAACTATTACTAACTTTGATACTAATAGTATTTTTGGAGGAACGATCGCTCTTAACGATAATGATACTCCTGATGACTTACAAGACGATCGATTAACTTATACTCCACTTAGCGGAATTATTGAAAAAATCGAAGATTCATTCACCTATACGGTCAGTGATGATACTGGAAATATGACAACAGCTACAGTCAATGTAACTATTGTTCCCCGATTATTTGTTCGACAACCAGAAAGTAATAATCCTTTTGCTGGCTTAGATGCAGGTACGACTAATGGCAGTACAGATTTTTCTACTCCTATTCTAGTCGATGTAGATAATGATAACGATCTTGATTTAGTTTCAGGCAATCAAGATGGCAAAGCAGTTTATTTCCGCAATGATAATGGTACTTTTAACCAACAAATTGGCAATGATAATCCCTTCGATAATATTCAAGTAGGTGGTAGTTTAGGTACTTATTCTAGTTTTGCTATTGCTGATTTTGATGGAGATGGGGATAAAGATATTGTTGGTGGCGATCGCGATAGTCTAGGCTACGATTATTGGCAGAATGACAACGGCGAATATACAAAACTTACTGATGCATCTAACCCGATAAAAGTGGAAAGTTTTACCCCCTCCTATAGTTTAGTTACCGCTACAGATTGGGATAAAGATGGAGATATAGATTTGGTTACAGGCAATGAAATCAGATATCTGCGTTTATTTGTTAATCAAAATGGCATTTTACAAGAAGTATCCAATGAAAATAATCCTTTTCAATCTCTAAATCCGGAGCAGAATTTAGGTAACCACATTAGTCCAGCTATCATAGACTTCGACCGCGATGGAGATTTAGATCTACTTGCAGGCAACGATAATGGAGAAATATTAGCCTATCGTAATGATGGTTTCAATCTATGGACGCAGTTAACTGGTTCAGATCATCCTTTTGGCGAAGATATTGATGTCGATCCTAGTAATTTTATCGAACGTACCACTTTAACTTTAGGAGATGTAGACAGGGATGGTGACGATGATTTAGTCACAGGTACAAGAGATGGTAGCTTTTTGTATTGGGAAAACATTACACCAGCGAATCCTATTATTAATCCACAACCACAACCAAGGCCAGAGCCAACCCCGGAACCAACACCAACACCAGAACCACCAGAACCACCAGCACCAACACCAGAACCACCAACACCAACACCAGAACCACCAGCACCAACACCAGAACCACCAGCACCAACACCAGAACCACCAGCACCAACACCAGAACCACCAACACCAAC
>NZ_JAAHGT010000904.1 GCF_010672385.1 Okeania sp. SIO2F4 | reverse complement strand
CAAAACAGGCAAAAACTTATTCTCTGCCAATAAAGGCATAGGGTAAACCTGACCCCCCGCCAAATACACCCCACCACTATGAGAAGGATAACCAGGGTCTTGCAATAAAGCAAAATCCCCAGGATTGAGCACAGCCAGAGGTAGATGAGCCGTACCCTCCTGGGAACCAATTAAAGGTAAAACTTCAGTTTCCGGATCTACAGAAATGCCAAACTTATTATTATACCACTGAGCTGCTGCCTGCCGAAAAGCTTCAGTGGTAGAAAACAAAGAATAACCATGAGTAGTAGAATCCTGTAGAGATTGAGCGATCGCTGACAAAGCATGGGAAGGCGCTGGTAAGTCAGAAGAACCTAGAGACAAATCTATCAAATCTTGTCCTGCTGCCTTAGCCCTTGCCTTAGCCCGATCCATATCAGCAAAGACATTAAAGCTTAGGGGTTCTAAACGTTTTGATAACTGCATTTTGATTTTATTTTTCAAATAAATTCTGCTAGGAAATTTAAGTAGGGCTTGCTGATTCAATCTAAAAAGCATTTTAATATCAAACCTTTAACCTTTTTTGTCCGAAAAAAGTGCAAGCTTTTTGCTTCTTTAAGCTTAAAATGTGAGGACTTTGAGCAGACAAGAGGGGAAAACTTGAGAGACAATTCCTCGGACCACATCCATTATCCATTATTGAACATCCCTAGTTTGTGAAGGCTTTCGGTAGAGAAGCGTCGGGAGGATGTCAAAACTAAACCTGCCCCTAAAAAAAATCAGGACAGGTTTTAATTAGGAGCTGACAACTTACCTAAAATTAGTACATTAGTGTGGAAAGTTTACTCACACATCATAATGTTTATGGATAATTAATATCTAATTCATGCTAAATGAGGTTCCAACATCTCAACTAATTTTGTCTGTGTAATGCTCCCATCATGGGAGAATAATATTTCTTCATTCCGAAACAGTTTAAGTACAGGAAGTCCTTGCACCTTATATAAATTGACTGTTTCCGGGTTAGGATCGACCTCCATCTTTACCACTTTCAGGCGATCGCTATACTCAGTGGCCACCTTTTCTATGGAAGGAGCTACCAATTTACATGGACCACACCAAGTAGCCCAAAAATAAGCCAATACAGGCTTTTCTGATTTTAGGACTTCAGCTTCAAACTCAGAATCAGTAATGACAATAACATTGCTACTCACCTTTTTTCCATTCCATATTTACTAAAATTTTCTAATAAAGATTTTCTATTATTGCTGTTCATTTTATCAAAACTACCATCTTTTCAATTCTTACCGTTAAACTTCCACAGAAAAGCATTTGGATAGATATTGAATTTAAGAAGAAGAAAGCAGTCAGACCCAAGAAATTAATTAATAAAGCAATACTTTTGACCTCCGTGTAGCGGTTGACTTTTAATTTTTGACTTTTGACTTCCTGGCAGCGGTTGACTCCTGACTTCTGGCTGAGGTAATAAAACTTTACATCAACTAACCCCCCACAAAGTCCTAACCTGATCCCAGCCTCTGATAGACTTTAACACTGGGAGAGCAAAATAAAAAAGCTTTCTTCAGCAGTTGGGAGAATAAAAATTCATGGATAACGTAATTGGTTTAGAAATTATCGAAGTAGTAGAGCAAGCAGCAATCGCCTCTGCTCGTTGGATGGGAAAAGGAGAGAAAAATACTGCAGACGAAGTAGCCGTAGAAGCTATGCGGGAACGCATGAACAAAATTCATATGCGGGGCCGCATCGTCATTGGAGAAGGGGAGCGAGATGAAGCGCCCATGCTCTACATTGGCGAAGAAGTAGGAATTTGTACTCAGCCTGATGCTGAAAAGGTCTGTGACATAGAACAGCTAGTCGAGATTGACATAGCAGTTGACCCTTGCGAAGGTACCAACCTAGTTGCCTATGGTCAAAATGGTTCTATGGCAGTATTAGCTATTTCTGAGAAAGGTGGTCTATTAGCAGCACCAGATGTTTATATGAAAAAACTAGCAGCACCAGCAGTAGCTAAAAATCATGTAGATATAAACAAATCTGCCACCGAAAACCTCAAGATTATTTCAGACTGCATGGAACGTGCTGTTGAGGAATTGGTGGTTGTAGTCATGGATCGCCCCCGTCATAAAGACCTAATTAATGAAATTCGTCAAGCAGGTGCCAGAGTTCGTCTCATTAGTGATGGTGACGTTTCTGCAGCAATTTCCTGTGCATTTTCTGGTACAAATATCCATGCTTTGATGGGTATTGGTGCAGCCCCAGAGGGAGTAATTTCTGCAGCAGCTATGCGTGCTTTAGGAGGCCATTTCCAAGGACAACTGATTTATGACCCAGCTATTGTTAAAACTGGTTTGATTGGAGAAAGCAAAGAAGATAACATGAAGCGACTCAAGGATATGGGTGTTGAAGATCCAGACAAAGTTTACAACGCTGAAGAGTTAGCTTCTGGAGAAACAGTGCTATTTGCAGCCTGTGGTATTACTCCTGGTACTTTAATGGAAGGAGTACGCTTCTTCCATAATGGTGCTCGTACCCAAAGTTTAGTTATTTCTTCTCAGTCAAAAACAGCTCGGTTCGTAGATACTGTGCATATGTTTGGAGAATCAAAAACACTGGAACTGAAATAGAAATAGTATTGGATAAATTGAGAGAATATCCAAACTAAAAAATGACTTACAAAATAACAGTCATCAGGTCATTTCAGTTATCAGCTATTAGTTATCAGTTATTCAGTTAGCTTCCTAGATTGGAACTTTCCTAGGTGATGCTACGCATTCATGTCGGCAATAGCTGTTTTGCTCCGCAACATGAAAAGCGTTTGCGGAGCATTCCGTAGGAAAGCTTTGCGGAACGTAAAACTTTTTCATATCCCGTAGCGAAATAGTAGCTGTGGCTGAAGCTCTATGCTTGAAAAACTGAAGTTGATTTTTTTTCATCCCCTATCTCAGGGGAGACTTGAGACCTTATTTTTTGGTCATAATTAATTTCTAATATCAATTCGGATGGTTTAGGAATTATTAGTGTTTTGGGGTGGGTTTTAAATTAAATATTTAGGTGCAAAAATTTTAACCATCCATTAAATAGTTAACAGTTAACATTTATCAAAGTTTATGGTGGTGGATTTTACCCTCCACTAAAGCACACCACTTATTGAAACAATTAAGTGGAGGTCTTCAACAAACCTGTTAAAAATATTAACTCTTGACTGATGGCTGATACCAGATACCTAAGATATGTTCATTAATGGATAATGAATAATGGATAATTACCTCTTTAACAATTGATAATTAACAATGGATAATGGATAATTATTTTTGAAATTATCAATTATCCATTATTAGAAGAGGCAATAAAGCCGAATAGATTAATTATCAATTATCAATTATCGATTATCCATTGGTAAAACCTGCCTCATTTTTTTTGAGTAAGTTATAATCGACACTAAAACGATATAAATTTATCCTAATTCATCCTTGAAGACTCCGCTCTTAAAAACCGGATTTGAATCAAAAAGAACAAAGAATTAACAAAATAAAAATTATATGAATATCGCAGTAATAGGACTTAGCCATAAAACAGCTCCAGTTGAAGTTCGAGAAAAATTAAGTATTCCAGAAACAGAAATACAAAATGCAATTTCTCAATTGTGTAGTGGAACTTATACTCAAGAAGTAGGAATTCTTAGTACGTGTAATCGTTTAGAAATTTATGTAGTTACTAATGAAATGCAGCCTGGTATTCGGGAAGTAACTCAGTTTCTTTCTGACTCTAGTAAAATACCTTTAAATCAGCTTCGTCCTCACTTATTTATGCTACTCCATGAAGATTCTATTATGCACTTAATGCGAGTTGCGGCTGGATTAGATAGTTTGGTATTGGGTGAAGGGCAAATTTTATCTCAGGTTAAACAAACTCATAAACTCGGACAACAATATAAG
>NZ_JAAHGT010000903.1 GCF_010672385.1 Okeania sp. SIO2F4 | reverse complement strand
GTCAAATTATCACAGAATGCCTCCCCCACTGACATCACACTCACAAGTAATACTGTTGACGAAAACGTAGCAGCTAACACTGTAGTAGGTACATTAACTACCACCGACTCTAACAATGGAGATACCTTTACTTACCAATTAGTCAGCGGTACTGGAGACACCGATAACGCAGCTTTCACCATTGATGGCGATCGACTGAAAATCAAGAGTTTCCCAGACTATGAAACTAAGTCTAGTTACAATATCCGAGTCAAAACCACCGATGCAGCGGGAGCAAGTTATGAAGAGCAGTTGACCATTAACATTAACGATGTCAACGAAAATTCTGCTCCCACTGCTCTTAGTATCAGCAACAACAGCATTGATGAAAACGTTGCAGCAAATACTGTAGTCGGCACATTATCAAGTATTGACCCCGACGCAGGCGATACTTTTACTTATGAATTAGTAGCAGGTGTGGGAGACACCGATAACGCAGCTTTCACTCTTGATGGCGATCGTCTGAAAATAAATAATTCCCCAGACTATGAAACTAAATCTAGTTACAATATCCGAGTTCAGACTACCGATGCAGCAGGAGAGACTTATCAAGAAGAGTTGACCATTAACATTAACGATGTTAACGAAAATTCTACACCCTCTGACCTCAACTTTGAGTTCCAAGTTGCCCAAAGTATTGGTGGTAGTGGTTATGACTATGGCTATGGCGTAGCCACCGACAGCAATGGTAATGTGTGGGCTACAGGAAATTTTGATGGGAGTATCGACATCAACGGAGACGGCAATAATGATTTGACCAGTAATGGCAATTCTGATGGCTATGTAGCTAAGTTTGACAGCAATGGCAACTTGCTGTTTGCCCAAAATATTGGCGGTAGCAGTTCTGACTGGGGCCATGGCATAGCAACCGACAGCAATGGTAATGTGTGGGCTACAGGATCTTTCTCTGACAGCATAGACATCGACTCTGATGGCGACAATGATTTGACTAATAATGGCTCTTTGGATAGCTATCTAGCTAAGTTCGATAGCAATGGCAACTTGTTATTTGCCCAAAATATTGGCGGTAGCAGTTCTGACTGGGGCCATGGTATAGCTACCGACAGCAATGGTAATGTGTGGGCTACAGGATCTTTCTCTGACAGCATAGACATCGACTCTGATGGCGACAATGATTTGACCAGTAATGGCAATTCTGATAGCTATCTAGCTAAGTTCGACAGCAATGGCAACTTGTTATTTGCCCAAAATATTGGCGGTAGCAGTACTGACCGGGGCTGGGACATAGCCACCGACAGCAATGGTAATGTGTGGGCTACAGGAAATTTTGAGGGTAGCATTGATATCGACTCCGACGGCGACAATGATTTGACCAGTAATGGCAATTCTGATAGCTATGTGGCCAAGTTCAACAGCAATGGCAACTTGCTATTTGCCCAAAATATTGGCGGTAGCAGTACTGACCAGGGCAGGGGTATAGCGACCGACAGCAATGGTAATGTGTGGGCTACAGGATATTTTCAGGAGAGTATCGACATTGACTCTGATGGTAATAATGATTTGACCAATAATGGCTCTTTGGATAGCTATGTGGCCAAGTTTGACAGCAACGGCAACTTGCTGTTTGCCCAAAATATCGGCGGTAGCGGTGGTGACTATGGCTATGGCATAGCTACCGACAGCAATAGTAATGTGTGGGTTACAGGACAATTCTTGGGTAGCATTGATATCGACTCCGACGGCGACAATGATTTGACCAGTAATGGCTCTGCTGATATCTATGTGGCCAAGTTCGACAACAATGGCAACTTGCTGTTTGCCCGAAATATCGGTGGTAGCAGTGGTGAGGTAGGCCAAGGTATAGCCACTGACAGCAATGGTAATGTGTGGGCTACAGGATATTTCTGGAGGAGCATCGACATTGATGGAGATGGCAACAATGATTTGACGAATAATGGCTCTTTTGATAGCTATGTAGCTAAATTTTCTCCTGTCTCTCCCCAAGACACCACTCCTCCCACAGCAATCAATTTCACCCCCGCCGACAATACCACAGATATTGCCATAGGGGCAGATTTAGTCATTGAATTTGATGAAAACGTCCAAAAAGGCACGGGCAACATCGTTATCAAACAACTCAGCGATAACTCAACAGTAGAAACCATAGATGTTACATCCGGTCAAGTCACAATCTCAAACAATACCCTCACCATCAACCCCACTGCTGACTTAGCAGAAGGAACTGAGTATTATGTTGAGATAGATTCAGGAGCAATAGAAGACACTGCGGGCAATGATTACGCCGGGATGTCAGATGTAACAACTTGGAATTTCACTACTGTTAGCAACAATAATAATAGCGAACCAGTCGAGTTTGATTTTAATGGGGATAGCAAAGCAGATATTCTGTGGCGAAATGACACTACCGGAGACAATCAAATCTGGGCAACTAACCCTACCAATATCCAAGGTCTTCCTAATCGTAGCAGTGATTGGAGTATCCCCCAAATAGGTAACTTTGACAACGATACTTCTATGGAAATACTCTGGCGTAATAGTACCAGTGGAGAAAATCAAATCTGGAATGTGGATGGTACTACTGAAGTTAGCGGTTTACCTACTCGAAGTAGTCAATGGCAACCCCTACAAGCAGGAGACTTCGATGGTGACAATATTGATGAGCTATTATGGCGTAATACTAACAATGGAGTGAATCAAATCTGGGATGTGGATGGTACTACTCAAGTTCGTGGGTTGCTCACCAGAAATAACAATTGGACAGCAGTAGCAGTAGGAGACTTCGATGGCGACAATATTGATGAGCTTTTATGGCGTAATAACAGCACTGGTCAAAACCAAATTTGGAATGTGGATGGTACTACTCAAGTTAGGGGATTACCCAATCGCAGTAGTAATTGGGAAGTAGCTCAAGTAGGAGACTTCGATGGAGACAATATTGATGAGCTTTTATGGCGTAATAACAGCACTGGTCAAAACCAAATTTGGAATGTTGATGGTACGACTCAAACCAAAGGATTACCTAATCGCAGTAGTAATTGGGAAGTAGCTCAAGTAGGAGACTTCGATGGAGACAACATAGATGAGCTTTTATGGCGTAATAATAGCAGTGGTCAAAATCAACTTTGGAATGTTGATGGTACTACTCAAGTTAGGGGATTACCTAATCGCAGTAGTAATTGGGAAGTAGCTCAAGTAGGAGACTTTGATAGTGATAACATAGATGAACTGTTGTGGCGTAATAATAACAATGGTCAAAATCAACTTTGGAATGTAGATGGTAGTGTAGGAATTAGTGGTATTTCATCTCAAGTAGCTGATTGGCAAGTTATTTGACAAATGATATAGTTGGGATGATAAATATCTGATATTCAATCCGGTAGTGTCGGTATAAATAAAGCAGAGAAACCGGGTTTATATGAAATGCCCTATTATATCATGTTCGGATAATCACTAACTATAAAGTCATTGCGACTGGAACGGAGTGGAAGGAAGCAATCTCAAGGGTTTGAGATATCTCTTCCATCTATATACTAATCATAACTATTCAACCGAACATGATATTATACTTACATCTGTATCCCATAAACCCGGTTTCTTACAGCAGTTTTCATTTCAGTAGACCACAGTAGGGGCGAATGGCCAGCAAGTAGGGGCGATTCGCGTTTGCGCAGCATTCCGCAGGAAATCGCCCCTACAGGGTTTTGGTGATGACGATGTGGTTCATCAATTTGAAAAGCGCTGTAATGTAAGGGCGATTCGCGTTTTGCATTCTGCAAAGCATTCCGCAGGAAATCGCCTAAGCACCTGGAAAAATTGAGCCACCGGAAAGTCCAGTAGTTTATACAATAGGTTCTCCAATTCCTGAAGAGGAAGCAGAAAAAATGACTGACCAGCAGTGGGTGGAAGCGATCGCTACCTATAAGAA
>NZ_JAAHGT010000902.1 GCF_010672385.1 Okeania sp. SIO2F4 | reverse complement strand
TTCCCGGAGGTGGAGGATAAAATTTTCCTCTTTAATATTGCGTATAGAGCAAGAGTCATTTCATTTGCTGAAGCTCACGGAGTCGGAGGGTGAAAATTTTCCTCTTTAATATTGCGTATAGAGCAATAGTCATTTCATTTGCTGAAGCTCCCGGAGTCGGAGGATGAAAATTTTCTCTTTAATATTGCGTATAGAGCAATAGTTATTTCATTTGCTGAAGCTCCCGGAGGTGGAGTATGAAAATTTTCCTCTTTAATATTGCGTATAGAGCAATAGTCGTTTCATTTGCTGAAGCTCCCGGAGGTGGAGGATGAAAATTTTCTCTTTAATATTGCGTATAGAGCAATAGTTATTTCATTTGCTGAAGCTCCCGGAGGTGGAGTATGAAAATTTTCCTCTTTAATATTGCGTATAGAGTAATAGTCGTTTCATTTGCTGAAGCTTCCGGAGTCGGAGGATAAAATTTTTCTATTGCGTATAGAGCAATAGTCGTTTCATTTGCTGAAGCTCCCGGAGGTGGAGTATGAAAATTTTCCTCTTTAATATTGCGTATAGAGCAATAGTCGTTTCATTTGCTGAAGCTCCCGGAGTCGGAGGATGAAAATTTTCTATTGCGTATAGAGCAATAGTCGTTTCATTCGCTGAAGCTCCCGGAGCCGGAGGATGAAATTTTCTCTTTATATTGCGTATAGTTTTTAGGCTCCTGAAAACGGCTTTCCTGAAACCTTTGTATTTCAAGAAAAGATACCAAATGGGTGTAACTTATTAGCCTGAGAAACGCTATATACAAATTTATTAAAAATTCGGATCGGCTAAATTTACTTCATTTTTCCCCATTTGCTCTAAACCAAGCTTTTCTCGGCAACGTTCAACATATAAACCAGCAATATTATCAATAGAGTTTAACATTTTTACTTGTTCAAAATATTCTAAAGCTGCTGTATATTTACCAAGCTTCCACCCTTTAATTGCTTTATTAAATAATGATAGAGTTGCAATTTTTTCCGGTTCAATAAGATTATTTTCAGTACCAAGTAACTCATAAATATTGACAGCCTTTTGCTTTCCACGGAGCTTCACTTTATCAATCCACCTGTAATAATTTTTTTCACAATAACTAGACTGATTATTCTGGTTATTTTGAATCTGATTACTGAAATTTTCTTGGCTATTAAGGCTATTACGTTTAGTTTCTATCTGTTTTCCTGTTTGATAATTATTTTGACATATTTCTATTTCAGAGATGACTTGCTCACTCACAATAATTGAGCATCTATAAGTCTTAGTTAAACTTTCTAAACGTGATGCAGTATTAACAACATCTCCAATAACTGTAGAATCCATTCTTTTTTCAGAACCCAAAGTTCCAATAACACCAATACCTGTATGAATACCAATACCAATTTTTACAGGTTCTCTCAGATTATATTTCTGATAATTAATATTAAATTCTTGCAAACTTTCCTGCATCATTACAGCAGCTTTCAAAGCATTTAAACTATGGCATTCATGTCGATCAAATACTGCCATAATTGCATCACCTAAGAATTTATCTATAAATCCTTGATTAGCAGAAATACAAGCACTCATTTGCTGAAAAAAAGAATTTAACCACTTAAAAGTATCTCTAGCATTTTGTGATTCAGCTATTGCTGTAAAATCTCTAATATCACAAAATAAAACTGTTAATTCCTCTTCTTTCCCATCTCCAAGCTGAATCGAATTTAATCCTTCAGGGGCTATTCTAGATAAAAACTGCTCTGGTACAAACAACCGCAATTTCTCGGATAAAAGCTGATTAATTCGTAATGCAGCCGATAGTTGTAAATTACTTTGTTCATCTAGTTGTTGGCTATTTTGAGATTTCGTAGTTTGAGAACGTATTTGATTTAGCTGCAAAATATTAGCTATCTTTGCTAAAAGTAAACGAGTATTAAATGGTTTTGTAATATAGTCATCTCCCATCAATTCTAAACCTTTCAATTTAGATTTTTCATCATCTAAAGCTGTTAAAAAAATTATAGGAATTGTCTTTAATCGTGGATGATGACGTAACCATTGACAAACTTCAAATCCATCAATTTCAGGCATCATTACATCTAGTAATATCAAATCAGGCGGAGATTGATTAGCAACTTGTAGTGCTTCTTTGCCACTTTTTGCTGATATAGTTGAGTAGCCTTCTAATGTTAATATTTCTTCTAATAGAATTAGATTATCTGGCTCATCATCAACCACTAGAATACATGGCTGCTTGTTAGACATATTATTTAGTAAAATTTATGAACTTTGAGTAACTCAATTTTTTTGTTTTTGAGAGTAATTTGATAATAGGATTGTATGAGAATTGCGAAAGTTTAATTCAGTCAGAGCTACAGGGTTTTAGTTAAGAGAAAAATATTGGCTGTATTAGCTTTGCCGATTTTTTGCTGTCCTAACTTTTGCTTTACTTGCTATATTGCCAAATAAATTCTTGAGATGCGCCTAACCAAGAAAAAATACTTTTAATAATTTTAACCTCACTACAAAATTATTGTGTAACTATATGTTCTCTGTTTTTAGTTTAGCCTTTAACTCTATACTATATATAGCAACCCTAAATTATTTGTCAAAATCTCCACAATAGATAAATAGTCTGGAACTCTTACCGAATAATTAATAATTATTAATTATTCACCCTTTGAAGCCTCCCCAATAAAAGGGAAAAAAAGTGCTAAGATATTTATTTATATTCAATTCCGTTGCGGTTTTAACCAGAGGTAATTATCGATTATCCATTATCCATTAATGAACCCTGTTCCCTTTTTCCCAAATATTTTTTACACTACCATGTTAAGGACTGCTATATAAGTTTTGACCACAAAACTGGGTTTCAAGCCTTGTCCTTTTCAAGCTACTGTGCTGTATGTAATATATTTGGTCTGAAAAATATCAACTACCCTTGTTAACCATTTTTTTTCTCATATTAAAAAGGTGCAGTATTTTTTTGTTCCCTATTCCCTATTCTCTGGAATCCAAAACTTATGTATCTCACTGTTGGTGAGCATTGCTATAATTGTATTTATTAATGATTGAATGTCTGGTATTTGCCCAATAAAAGCTGATACTCAATGAGGATATCTCTCCTAGAGACATAATCTAAAAACCAGATTTTTAGGTAGTTGCTGGGGGTGATTTATCAGAGTAAAAACGGAGAATTATGAAAGTATAAGAAGACTGAATTTGTTAGCATTATTAAATGAAATGTTAACCTACAGAACTGTTTTTTATTAGTATAAATCTCTGTTACTTCACTACAGACTATATTAAAAAAAAATGGTAATCAATCTTAGATATTTTTGATAACTAGGGCTTGCTGATTAACTCTAAAAGCCTTTATCTGTAAGTCCCATTAGCCTTTTTTCACAGAAAGAAGTGTCAGCTTTTTGCTTACTGTAGTTCAAAATATGAGCATTTTGAGCAGACAATGGCGGAAAAACCTCAGACAATTCTTTCTTCTACTTCCTCTGTAATTCTTATTCCTCCTGACTCCTGACTCCTACCCGAACCCACGCATACTTTTTGAGCCAACCCTAACTATTTTTGACTAATTTACTACTGTATAATAGCTCGAAAATACTTGTAACTTGTGTATTTGAAACTAATGTCTTATAGAAAATTATTTGTAGTTATTAAAACTAATAACTTTCCTAGAGACGAAATTAGAATATTTTGAATAATTAATTACTTTTGGTAGAGAAATTTTAAATTTGCTATCTAATACCAAGCGTGAAAAAACAATGTTACGAATAGTAAGGGGGATAAAAAGATTTTACAGCAAATGCCCCTTTGATAAAGCGGTGCGACCCCGCGCCCTCCGGGTATCTCTTTCAGAGACGCTCCGCTCACGGCAGTTGCGTGACTGTCGCTTAACCCGCAAGGGCGCACTGCACTCACCGTCTCACGGCGCAAGCGGTCGGAA
>NZ_JAAHGT010000901.1 GCF_010672385.1 Okeania sp. SIO2F4 | reverse complement strand
TCGAAGCTGTCCGTCAGGATGGGATGGCGAGGTTTCCGTTCCCTCCGGGACGCTACGCGTTAGTGAAGCTTTGCGCTAGCAAACGCTTGCCTCCAATCGACCAAGACAGCGGTCGGAAAGCGGAGCATGACAAACGGATGGGATGGCGAGGGAAGTGGGAGTATTTCTCCCCTCTCGGAGCAGGAGAGGGGTTGGGGGAGAGGTCTTCTAAGTCCTCGCTCAAACACTCACAATTTTAGTCTAGACACGCCACTACATTTTTAGCTGTGTCAGTCTACTACTGGACTGAAATTACTGCTGTATGTGAGATTGGGTGCGTTACGCTTTCCTGCGGAATGCTGCGCAAACGCTAACACACCCTACTGGACTGTTTCAGCTAAAACTGTCCAATAGATTTTTGTTTCTAGGTGTCTTTTTCTCCCCACCCAGACCACACTTCCCACCCGGACCACACTCCCGATCTAACGCACCATTTAAGATGAAACAATCCACTACTGCACTTTCCACCCGGACCACATTGAGCAAACCCTAGATATTTTGCTCCTCTGACCATTTCTTCAACTCTTCTAAAAATCCGATAGCTGTCCTACCAAAATCAGTTATCTCATAGGTTACGGCAAAAGGTTTGGTACTAACTACGTTACGTTTAACTAAACCATCATTCTCCATCTCTCTTAGCCTTTGAGTTACCATCTTTTTGCTCGCTCCGCCAACTTGACGAACAATATCGCCAAAACGTACAGGTCGATCCTTGAGATGCCAAAGAATAGAACCTTTCCATTTTCCGCCTACAAGCCTCATTCCTCGTTCAATTGAGCAAGGTCTAAGACAAGGTTCAATTGCCTGCTTGCGACCTAGATCGTCGATTTCTATTTCCATTTTAGAACTCATTCTGCACCTGGTTACTAAAAGTATACTGGTTGACTATAGTAACTTAAATTTATATCCTTAAATTATGGCAGTGACAAATACAACAGGACTTACGCAAACTAACCAAGAAACTGGGTTTCTTAGGGTGATTATTGTTGTTTAAACCACAAAATTTGGTTCATAAACCTGGTTTCTGCGTAAGTCCTGACCAAATTAATCAAGGCCAACTAATGAAAACTGCTGTAAACAAAACTATTTATTTAAAACCGAGAAAATATTGTGACCAAACAACCAGACATTCATCTCTATACAGCATCAACTATGAACGGATGGAAGCCACTAATCTTTCTTGAAGAAGCCGAAGTTGAGTATGATATGACCTATATTGACTTTTCTAAAAAAGAACAAAAGTCAGATTGGTACATGAAGCTCAACCCGAACGGACGTATTCCAACTATCGTAGACCGGGGTAATGACGATTTCGCTGTTTTTGAATCGGGTGCAATTCTCTGGTATTTGGCGGAAAAATATCAAAAGTTTCTCCCTGAAGGTGAAAAAGCTCGCTCTCAAACACTTCAATGGTTAATGTTTCAAATGGGTGGTATCGGACCAATGATGGGACAGGCGATGTACTTTCAAAGGATTGCCGAACCCCAGGGACATCGGGATGAGTTTGCGATCGAGCGATATGTAAAAGAGTCGCGCAGACTACTGGAAGTGTTGGATAAACAGCTTGAGGATCAAACCTTTTTGGTGGGAGATGAGTTTTCGATCGCAGATATGGCTACTTATCCTTGGACAAGAGCCTACTACTGGGCAAAAGTTTCTGTAGAAGGGCTGAAAAACCTTCAAGCTTGGTTCGAGCGTATTGATGAACGACCGGCTACCCAGAGAGCTTTAGAAAAACCTAAACCTGTACCTGAGTTTTTTGGTCGGGGTAATGTTGACGCTGCCCAAGCTGCCAATGCAGCCAGATTTAAGCGTGACTGATATTCAAGTAGGGGAGTAAGGGAGTAAGAGGGTAGGGGAGGTGGGGAGATGGGGAGATGGGAGATGGGGAGATGGGGTGTATTAGATATCTCCCACTCATCCAATCATCAAATCAATTATTACCCATAAATTATCAATTAATTCTCCCTCCAAGCTATTTTCTAGAGATACATTTAGGGCTTCTATAAAAAGTACATCATAAACAAAGAATAAAAACCATGAGCGAAAAACTATACACTGTTGCAGTATTAAAGGCTCAACCTAGAAAGTTTGACGAAGTGGTTGCGGTTCTAGAAGAACTAGCAAAACAGACTCGTCAGGAACCAGGAGCATTACAATATGGATTTTATCGTAACCAAGAAAATCCTAACATCATTCTGTCTTTTGAAGAATGGCAAGATGCAGATCGTGAGTCTGCACATTGGCAAACGCCCCATCTGACTTCAGCAATTGAAAAATTCAAGGATATTTTGGATGGTGAACCCATCATCTATAAAACTCATCAAATCATTTAAGTTTGTTTCATAAATCAAAGTATTTTTCCAAGAAAGGAGATTCTTATGAGTAAGACAATTTTAATGACAGGTGCAGGTTCAGGATTTGGTAAAGGTACGGTACTAGGGTTGGCAAAAAAAGATCATAAGGTAATTGCGACCTGTGAAGTCTGGCCGCAGGTTACTGAACTGAGAGCAACAGCAGAACAAGAAGGTGTGGAAATTGAAGTCACTAAGATGGATCTGCTTAACAAAGAAGAACGCGAATTTGTTTTTAAGAAATATGCCGACAAGATCGACATTTTAGTTCCCAACGCAGCTACTGGTGAAACTGGTCCCATCGCTGAAGTTCCAGTCGATCGAGTCCGTCGTGTATTCGAGGTGAATGTCTTCTGCACCCTAGAATTTATCCAGCCCTTCGCTCGTCATTTTGCCAGAAAGAGTAAGGGAAAGATTATCTTTACCTCTTCTATTGCGGGTTTTTCCACTTTCCCGTTTCTCGCACCCTATTGCGCGTCTAAACACGCCCTCGAAGCCATTGTACAGTTGATGCGTGAGGAAATGGAAGGTACTGGAGTACAGATTGCAACTATTAATCCTGGTCCATTCCGTACAGGTTTTAATGATCGTATGTATGACACCCTAGATCAGTGGTACGATCCTGAGCAACACTTCACCCCGGAGGAGAAAATTCGCGATATACAGCAACTATTTGCAGGCAACGATCTGCAACTCGATCCTCAAGGAATGATAGACTTTATGATCGAGACTATTCCTCAAGACCATCATAAGTTTCGCAATGTCTATCCTCCGCGTTTTATTGAGAATGTGAAGAAGTATCAGGAAAGCTTATGGGATATTGAGGTTTAAGCTAATTTCGAGATTACTGAGAATTTTGACTACTTAAAAGGCGATCGCTATTATAATGGTAACAGGCAATATGCCTTTATTAAATTTAGCGATCGCTTTTCCCTATTTACTTATGAGCATAATTATTTTTGGCAGCATTAACATCGACTTAATTGCAACTACTCCTAGCTTACCGACTCCAGGAGAAACTATTAATGGCAACAACTTTTTCACCGCAGGTGGCGGTAAAGGAGCAAATCAAGCTGTTGCTGCTGCTCGTCTCGGTATCCCTACAAAAATAGTGGGGCGGGTAGGAAATGATAATTTTGGGCAACAACTTTTGGTAAGTTTACAAACTGCTAATGTTGAAACAACAGGAGTAGTAGTTGATGAGAATATTCATACGGGGGTAGCGGTTATCGCGGTTGATGCTGATGGGCAAAATAGTATTATTGTAGTTCCGGGTGCTAACCATAGAATTAATAATACAGATGTGGAACGCTTGAGAAATTTGCTAGTAGATGCAACTGTTTTACTTTTACAATTAGAAATTCCTGTGGAAGTTGCTATGATTGCAGCTAAAGTAGCTCAAGAAATGGGAGTGAAAGTTATTCTCGACCCAGCACCAATGCCAGGAAATTTTCCCAATGATTTTTATAGTTTGATTGATATTATTACTCCTAATGAAATTGAAGCAAGTCAACTGGTTGGGTTTGCAGTAAATAATCAAGAAACTGCTACTCAGGCAGCTATTGAAA
>NZ_JAAHGT010000900.1 GCF_010672385.1 Okeania sp. SIO2F4 | reverse complement strand
ATAAGCTATTGCTTCGTCAAAACACTGTTGCAGTGGCATCCTATCTTCTGGAGCTATATACTGGAAATATTCAGTATAGGTAGGTTCTGAATTTGCTGGGTCGAAGCCAAAAATCTCGAATAATTCTTCTGACCAGCTCATTTTTTTAGTAGCAACATCTAGCTGCCAACTACCGATATGAGAAATCCTTTGAATTTCAGCTAGTAATTCTCGACTTTCTCTGAGTAGGGTTTCTTCCTGGGTGCGCTCAGTAATATTGCGAAGTACCACTAATACTTCATCCTCTGTGAGAGGAACTATGCGAGCTTCCTCAAATTTCTCTTCCCCATTGTTGGTAATAGCATATTCATAGGTTTGTAATTTTTGAGTTGCTAAAGCTTGTTGAGCTAGTCGAGTTAGTTCTTGCAATATTGGAGCAGTAAATAAATCTACCAAGTTTTCTGTGTTCGTTTCTGAGCTTGGAACCAGCAGTCGAAACATTTTTTGATTAATCAGCTCGATTTTTGTACCATCCTGTTTCATCCGAATCATTATATCTGGTATGGTTTCAAGTAGAGCGCGAATTGTTTTTTCTTTCTCACGCAGCGCTGCTTCTGTTTGTTTGCGCATGCTAATATCTCGATGTATTCCTGCCATTCTCAGGGGTTTGCCTTGACTATCTCTAGCTACAACTTCGCCATAGTTTGCTATCCACTTCCATGCTCCAGATTTTGTCCGCACCCGATAATCAAACTTATAGGGAATAGAATCATCTTTGAGATGACTATTGAGAGTTTCCATTACCATTGCTTTGTCTTCTGGATGAATCAAGCTTTCCCAAGTTTCTATATTTGGTGGTAATTCCCCTGGTTGGTAGCCTAGCATTTTCACCCAGCAAGGACTGAAATATACCTCATTTTTAGTTATATCCCAGTCCCAAAAACCATCCCCAGAGCTTTCGACCACCAGTTGTAGTCGTTCTTGATTTTGTTGTTGGATGAGTTCAGCTAATTTTTGAGAATTAATATTCTTAACTGTTAACAGTAAATATTTGGGAGAACCGTCCGGGTGTCGAATCATCGAAGCTATTTCCTGACCCCAAACTAAAGTTCCATTTTGATGAATATATTGTTTTTCCAGAGAAAAGTAGGATATTTCCTGAGAAATAAGTTGCTGAATTAGGATTGATGCTGATTCTAGATTCCTAGCTTGTGTTACCTGGTGATAATTTAGGTTTAACAATTCTGCTTCAGAATATCCCAGGAATTCACATAAAATCTGATTTACTTGTAAAAATTTTCCTGTGAGTGAGCAAATAGCGATTCCTTCTGTCGTATTTTCAAATATTTTTTGGAATGATTCTTGGCTTTCTTGCCTAGCTCTTTCTGCTTCCTGAAAATTTGTTTGATCTCGCAGATTAGCTATAATTCCGGTGATTTTGCCATTTTCATCATAATAAGGTGAATAAGTACGAATTATATATTTTTTACCAATCAGATTTAAGTTTACCCACCCCTGAATTTCTACAGTTTCACCAAGCAAACATCTTTTAAATGGTTGTTTAAAAAAAATTTCAAATGTTTCTTCGCCAAAAATTTCTTTGATATTTTTACCAATTATCCGTTCAGATTCTTGATTCATTAATTTGAGATATGCTGGATTAACTAATTGGTAGTTATAGTTTGTATCTAATAAACATATAGCCTCACCACTTAAGGAAAATATTCGTTCACATATTCTTAAATTATTATCAATTTTAGGCATATTTATTCAGTTATCAGTTTATCAGTTATAGCAATTCCCAAAAAGGGTGAGGTACGCGCATTCTTTGGTTTTAGGGAACAGGGAACACCGGATCTGGGAACAGGGAACACCGGATCTGGGAATAGTAATTCTCGTTCCGTAGGATATAGATAAACAAGAAAAACAACTGTACCTCCGAGAGCTTGGGAAACGCTATATCAGTTATCAGTTATAGCGCTACTTGAAAAGGGAAAAGGGAAAAGGGAACAGGGAACAGGGAACAGCAGACTATCAAAGGGTTTTTCTTATAGGGAAATGCTCCGCAAACAGGATTTAGAACTGCCCTAACCTTTGCTTCGACTGCTATATTAGTTAGCTTCCTGCGGAATAACTGCCTCTGTTATCAGTTATCAGTTATCAGTTATCAGTTAGCTTCCTGCGGAATAACTGCCACTCCCCCACTCCCCTACTCCCTACTCCCTACTCCCTACTCCCTGTTTTATATCTAAATACTATCAGTCACACTACTAAAATTAAACGCCTTCACCCTCACCCCAGGCAAAACACTATTACCATAACGATCTACTTTGCTCACAGCATCCACATCCCACAACATATCTGGCAAAACCTGATTAAACCGCAAATTTTTAATCGGATAAACCACTTTCCCATCCTCAACCCAAAAAGTACCATCCCGTGTCATCCCCGTTACCTCCAAAGTACGCGGATTCACATAACGCACATACCAGGAACGATTTACCAAAATAGCTCGCTCCGTCCGGGAAATCAAATCGGCCAAACTTTCCTCAGAACCCTGCATTACTATCGGAAACATAGAACCAGTAGGTTGCTTCCCCTGTTGTGCTGCCCAATACCGACTATAAGATAAGGTTTGTGGCACACCATCCTTAATTACTTCCAGATAATGATTACTCAACCCATCACCAGAAAAATTCCCTAACTGTAACAAAGGATGACCCGGATAACGTTGTAACTGCACCAACGGACTAAACATTTGTTCCCCGACTCGGTTGCCCTCTGGTTTCCCAGTTTCGTCAGTACGGGACATAAACGATCGCCCTTCATCTGCTGCTCGTGCATCCAGATTAAATATTAGCCAAATCAATAAATCAGCTAAAGCAGCTCCACTGAAAATCACGGGATAAACACCGGGACTAAATTCTTTGGGATTGCGAGAAGCAAAGGCACGGTTAATCAACTCTTCACTCAGACTTTCAGTGGGTAATTGATTTATACCCCAGGCAGTGCTACGACTCCAACTAGAGCCATTTTCGATTCTTGCCGTAAAACTAAAGTCTGCTGTTGTATATTTATTACAGGCGCGTAACCCAAGTGAGTTGGCGATCGCTCCTAAAGATGTATCTGTACTCAGAGTACCGGAGCCATCTACTCCTGCTTTGGCACTCATGGTGCATACCTGTTGGACTATTTCTCCTCGCCCCAGTGGGGAAATAGTAGCAGTCAACTCATCAAAGGCCGGAGTACGATTTTCGTATTGTTGGGGTTCTAGCAGTGGGACCCACTCTGGGTCTTGTGGAGCGATACGGGCGAGTTCTTCGGAACGGCGAATGGTGGCTGTAATGGCATCTGGATCTAGTTCTGTAGTTGAGGCAGTGGCGCTGCGAGTGCCGAAATAGCTGGTGATGTTAAGTGCAAATTTTGTTTTGCTAATATTTTGGCTAATTTGATTTTCTGAGTAGCGAGTTAGAGATGATTCGTTGTTGCTAAGACTAACGAAAATACCTTCGGCGTCAGATTTTTTTACGGTTGTTTCTACTAAGGATAATGCTTCCTCTTGACTGAGAATATTTGGTTTGATTTGTGTGGTCATTTCAGTTATCAATTATTGTAAGTATTCAGCCGTCAGCTTTTGGTTTTAGATAAAAGCTTTTTTAAACCTCGCTTAAGGGCGGAGTCTTATTAAGCCAGACTTAAATCTTACTACAAAAGCCGGGTCTTATTGCTGATAGCTGACAGCTAATATCATGTCTCATTAAATAACTGTAATAAACAATCTTTCTCCAACCTCGTAGGGACGTTGCATGCAACGTCCCTACACTGGGGTTAATTAGGGTTTGCTGAAAAAGTCTTTTTAAGGAGTAGGGGAGTAGGGGAGTGGGGGAGTAGAGAGTAGTTAGGAGGAACAGAGAATTTATAGATGAGGTAGTCAGATATGAGAGTCCCTTGATTGTTCTGCAATTATTCTGCCTTTTATGCTGACTTTTTGAGCGAAATCA
>NZ_JAAHGT010000090.1 GCF_010672385.1 Okeania sp. SIO2F4 | reverse complement strand
GGTAGATTTGCGTAATGATTTTGCGAATTTTACTTGTTCTGTTAAACCAGCACAAATACCAGGGATTACTAAGAAGGATGCTGTTTCCAAACGTGATGATATTTCTCTAAAAAACTCTAGTTTTACATACGATCTTATAGCAGGATTATCTCCTTCTCTGTCATTAAGAATACCTTCAATATTAGAGTCTGTATCCAAATGGTTTTGAGTAACTATATTTTTAACTTTGTATTAACTGATAAAGGCAAAAGCATTTTTAGGCCATTAAAAAGTGCCAGCTTTTCAGACCGAAAAGCTCATGCATGCTAGTATTTGGGGATGATTATGGCAGAAAAATCACTCTGACAATTTTTCCGACTAACCCCTCTATAATTCCCATTTCTCCTGACTCGGTCCTCCTGACTCCTGACTCCTACCCTTAGCAAAAGATTTTATTCAGCAAACCCTATTTAGATAGTTAGTGAAAATTGCTTAATTTCTTAAATAATGTCGCTAAACATACTCATAGTCATAATATCTCTGATAATAAGAATCCACCCGATCGCCATTACCAACAATTCCCAACATCGGTATACCTGCCATACTCAAATCATCCAGAGCTAAACTTAAAGCTTCTCGCTCGGTTTTGCCCAACCCGACTACTAACAATAATCCATTAGTACAAGTGGTCAACAAATTAGCATCAGCTCTTCCCAATAATGGAGGAGTATCACAAATCACTAAATCAAAATTACTAGCTGCATCTTGAATCAACTGCTGCATTTGCCTTGAGGACAAAATTTTCGTTGGGTCTGGGGGAATAGGTCCAGAAGTTAAGACAAACAGATTTTCATCTACAGGCGATCGCTGAATTACAGTTTCTATGGATATACCATCAATAATTACATTACTTAAGCCCTGCTGATTTGACAATCCCATCATATTATGAATTTGTGGACAACGCAGATCGGCATCTATTAATAATACTCGTTGACCCATAGCAGCAGCAGCGCGAGCTAAATGACTTGCTACTGTAGATTTACCATCCCCTGGTAAAGCAGAACTAATTACAAAAGAATTAATCGGATTTTCGATATTTAATAGACGAATATTAGCATTTAAAGTACGGAAAGCTTCTTGAAAAGCTGAGGGATATAAAACTAAGGATGAACTTTTATTTTCTTTCAATTCGTCATTCATCCACATTCTTTGTTCATGTATAGGAATTACTCCTAACAAAGGCAAACCAATAGATTTTTTAACTTCTTTTGGTGTCTCAAAAACATCTTGCTTAAATTTCTCTCCCAACTGAGCCAATAATATTCCAAATACTAATCCTGTTAATCCTCCCACGGCAAGATTTAATAACATATTTGGAGAGATTATTACTAACTCACCGTTTTGAGTTTTTAGTAATTCTGGTGGTGCAATTAATTCCCAAGGTAATTTTGTTTCAGCTACTTCTATTTGTAATATCTGTTGTTTTTCTAACAGGTCTTTAATCGTTTTATTTGATATTTCTAGTTGTTGCTGAATTTCCGTGTAACGCTTTACTACTTCTGGCATTTTTTCAGCATATTCATTTAATTTAGCTTCAGCTTCATCCAATACTTTACCTCTAACTTCCATCACTTCTATTTGATTTGCAGCTAATATCATTTTGTGAATTAATTCTAGGCGAACAGAGTCTTGAAAAGCTAAAGCCTTTTTACTTACTTCTTCTATATCTCTGCCAATAACTTTTTCTGCCTCTTGATTTAATAAAGGCAGTAATTTTTCTCGCTGCTTATATAAAGCCTGCATTTGAGGTGCTTTATCTTTAAAGCGAGCTGATTCTAGAGCAATCGTTGTTTCTACCTTTTGTAATTGATTTAATAATGATTGATATCTTGGAGCTTGACTTAAAGCTGAAGCCATCAACGCTTCTTCTGGATTAATACCCAACTGACTTTCCAACATAGTATAGAGCGATCGCTGTTGGTCAAGCAATATTTTATTCTCTAGTTTTTGAGATTGAATTTGATTCCTTTCTGCTGCTATTTCTTGACTTTTAACTTCTGGATTAATAAAGAGATACTCTTGTTGTAGCTGCTGTAATTCCTGTCGCAGTTTTTTAATTTTTTGCTGATATTTAGGAATTTGTTCCTCAACAAATTTTAACCCTTCACCAGTTTTACTTTGATTATCTTCACGACCATATTTAGTATAAGCTGTTGCGAGTTTATCTAATACAAAATCGATCTTATTTTTGTCTGAATCTTTATAGCTAACTTCTATAATTTTTGTATCACCTAATCTTTCAACCTTCAATTTTTGGTTGGGGAAAAATTGACCTCTTGGTTTCTCAAACAATAAATTATAATTAACTTCTGGATAGTCTTTTTTAATTTCCGCAATTATTGGCTGCATAATTTGCGGACTTTTTAGCAATTGAATTTGCGACTCATAATCTAAGATATAATTGTTATCTTCTTGATTTTTATTGGCAGCTGAAGCAATTATTTCCTCATCCATACCATAAATAATTTTTGCTGCCTGTTTTTCCCAATCTTCTCCAGAATTTGTACCTAATATTTTTTCATCTGTACCTAACTTAAACCCCGCCCTTAAGGGCGAGGTATTATTAGCTGAATTTTTCACCATAACTCGTTCAACTAATATTTGAAACTTTCCCTGATATATAGGAATCTGATTTAAACTCCAGAAATATGCTCCAGTTGTCGTAGCAGTTGTCACACTAAAAATCAAGAAAAAACGATGACATACTAATTTCCAAATCTTATTTTCTTTTTGAGATGGTTTTTGTTCAAATTTGTGAAACTCAGCCTCATATATATATTGATTCTGGGGAAAATTTCTCTTGGAGTCTAGCAGTTTATCGCGATTATTATATAAAGATAACTGAGAAGTTTTTTCCGGTTCCATATTCATAGTTAAAGTCAAAGTTAAAAGTCAAAAATAAAGTTATTGCCTAAACATTCAGCGGTCAGCTATCAGCTTTATTATCTTTAAAGGATAAAAAAGCAATTGATAGATTTCCAAGAATTAAAAATTACTTTGAAAATCTATCATTTAACCTTAGCAGTCTATCGAACAATATCTAAATTTAATTGTATGGGTTTACAACTGAAGTTCGTTGTTCTTGTTCTTGTGCTTCAATTCTCTGGTTAAAAAGCTGAGAGCTGACTGCTAATAGCTAAATGTTTACGTTATTGCTATGATTCAGGTAAGATAATTTGATAATATCCTAACTAGACTTGCCATTTCTATATAATAACAATTAGAATAAATAATCTTGTCAATAATACCTATTTCAAAAAATTTACTATATTAACCTTTTTAGTAGGTAAAAGATTGGTTGATTTGGGAACGAACATAAGTGGGAGATAAGTCGGTTTGGCAATAGGGATAAATTCAAGAGGGAGAGGATATTTTTCCCTATTCCTTATTCCCTATTTCCCATATTTTTACTTTTAATCTTCCCAAGAATACCTGTTTCAAAAAATTTGCTATATTAACTTTTTTTAGTTAGGTAGAGGATAGGTCGATTTGGGAACTAACATAAGTAGGAGATACCCAGGTTTGGCAATAAGGAAAAATTTAAGAGGGAGGGCACATTTTTCCCTATTCCTTATCTTTTTGTAGACAAAAAATAGATAAGAGACTGTTTGTCAAAGGAATATTAAATCTAGGCGTAGGGTGGGTGAGGTGGCAATACTTATGAGTCGCGAAGCAAACTCTTAACCGGAAGCCGTAACTCACCGAACATACCGAATATTAAGCTAATACGCTGTCTTAATTTTACTTGTGCATTAACTCTCTAATAAATCGATAAATAAACAGCAATTATATGATACCACCTCTTCTAAATCCTGACTTCTACCAATTTATAGTAAGTATTTATCAAATTGACATAACTACCTGTTGAAAATTAATTTAACTCATATAGTCATTCTGAATAAGACTGGAGCACTTTTTTAACTGAAACTCTTTCAAGGCCAGAAAACCTTGTCTCAATATTAACTGGAATAACTATAGTAGAGCCAGGGAAGAATGAAAAACTTAGCTGATAATATAAAATATACTTTAGTAGTAAATAAACAAATAATTTTGCCTACCTACTTATTTTCATCAATAACCTTAAGAGGGTATCTATAAAATAAAAAATTAAGCCTTGATGTAGGGTGAGTTAGGTGGGAATAATCTCACAAAATCAAATAATATTTTCCTGGTCGCCGTAACAAATCCGAATACTAGATATTTGAGTTTCTATTAGACTTATTTTACAGATATCTTCTCAAGCACTTTTGAGGATTATCAGCTACAGTTTAATAACAATTTATCCTCCCTATTCCCTATTATCTAAAGTCCTAAAACTTTTGACCCGATCGACCCCAAAACTGCTGTAATTCTCATAAATAAGACCGAAGAAAAATCAATTATCTTTTTCATTAGCAGATACAGCAAAGCAACCTTCAGTAAATTTTTTCTTTCCCTGATATAAATTTTGAGCAATAATTTGACCAATTTTTCCAGCTACTAAATTAATCAAAAATATCAAAAAATATCCCTAAAATTCTATTAATTGGACTGAAAGGAGCTAAAACACCTCCTACATTATCAGTAAAGGTTGCCCTACCAGAGCGACCCACTACAATTACATCATTATTTAGCAAAGTTGGATTAGTTTCTTCATTAACTTTTGCCGAAAAATCTACCTGTACTTTTCGCCGAGTAACTGTACCATTAGGGTTGAGGCGAATAAGTTCTATTTCTTCTGTTTCTGCTCTTGCTGGATTAAAACCTCCTGCTGCTAACAAAGCTTGATTAAGTGTACTATTAGGAGTTACAAAAATTGTTCCAGGTTTAATTACTTCCCCAATAACATTAATTTTGAGATTACCTGGAGAAAAACTTGACGCAGTAACTTCGGCTAATTCATCTAAATTAACCTCATCCGCTACTGGCACATAAATTGTATCTCCTGATTGTAAAACTATATCCTGGCTTAAATCACCACTTTGTAGCAGTTGCCAAAGGTCTACTTTAATAATTTGCTCCGTACCAGCGCGAGTTAGTCGGCGCACCCTGATTTGTCGAATATCTGCTGCTGAAGTAATACCCCCTGCCATTTTAATTGCTTTAGTGACAGTATGCAACGTAGTATTCTGAGAGAGTGAAATATTACTATCTGCTTCACTGGAATCTAGATTTTCTTCTGTAGGCAAAACTTGACTTTGGTCAATATCTGTTTCTAGTATATATGGACCAGGTCGTGCAACTTCTCCAACAACTGCAATATTGAGAGGTTGAGTATTAGTACCAGCAAAATTGGCACTTGCTACTTGATTTGACTCTACTGGATTAATTTCTGTAATACTAGGCACAAATAAGGTATCCCCATCCCGCAAAGAAATATCTTGGACTAAGTTGCCACTTTCCAAAAGTTCCCATAAGTTGATGTTGATTACTTCTTCTGGGGCGTTGAGTTGAAGGCGACGAATTTTAATTTGTCTTATATCTGCTGAAGTTGTAACTCCACCCGCTACCTGTAATGCTTTAGTAACTGTAGGTAGTTGAGTCCCACTTTTACTATTACCCCCTTGACTAACTATCGGCGAAATTGTATAGGAACCAGGATGTTGAACTTCTCCGGCGATCGCTATTTTTAATGGACGTGCTGCTAATAGATTGAGGTTAACTATAGGTATTTGTAGATATTCGCCGTATTTTTCTTGAATTAATTCTTTGGCTTTATCTAAGGTAATTCCCTGAACAGAGACATTACCTATTAGTGGAAGATTGAGAGTCCCATCAATTTGTATTTGATGTTGGCCATTTTTTCCACTATATTCTGGTACGTTAAAGATATCTATTTGAACACGATCGCCAGGGCCAAGTGTATATCCTTTCGAGTCTGGTAAGGGTGTTTCTGGTTCAGGAATCAATATTGGTTCTGGGGGTGAAGCTAGCAGAGGCGGTTGTGCATCTATACCTTTAGGCAAAGGTTCTGTTAGTTTTGGTAGGGTTGAGGTTTCTGGTGTTGTTTGGTCTTTCTGAGAGAGGGGTTGAGCTTGTACAGAATATGACACTCCCCAGCAACTGCATAATATAACTATTGTTCCATAACTTAAAATTTTGGATAAAGATAATATTTTGCTAATTACATCTTCTTGATTTTTTGATTCTTGCTGCTTCATTGCTCATTCCCTCCCTATTTTTTTCAAGCCAAATGACCTAATTTTTCTAGACTACTAATGATATGAGCTACGCTTTCTTCTAATGTTTCTTTATCTGTGTAGCAAGTAATTTCTGGATTTTCTGGTGGTTCGTAAGGGTCATCAATACCAGTAAACTGTTTAATTTCTCCAGCCCTAGCTTTAGCATATAAACCTTTAACGTCACGTTCCTCACATACTTCTAAAGGTGCATTTATATAAACTTCTACAAAATTTTCATCCATTTCTCTAATTTCATTTCGTATTGCTTTGTAAGGACTAATTGCTGCAGTAATTGCTACTACTCCATTCCTACTTAGGAGATGAGCTACAAATCCAATTCGCCGGACATTTATATTTCGGTCTTCTTTACTAAAAGTCAACCCTTTTGATAAGTTTTCTCTGACTATATCTCCATCTAATATTTCTACTTTCCGACCTCTTTGTTTTAATTTTTCTGCCACAACCCTACTGATAGTTGTTTTACCAGCACCACTTAACCCTGTAAACCAGAGAATGAATCCTTTTTCCATTTTTACTTGATTTTTGTCAGTTTTTACTAAATATTTATTCTACTTCAATTAGTGAATTAGTAGAATCTTTTGTAAGTAAATTTTTCGGCAGGGAGCGGTGAGATTAGGCCAGTAATCTCTGAATACTTCTGTTTACTTGTGATGCTTAAAACACCGGACAATAATCACAAATATTGTTTGAATTTGGCTTTTTAATTTGAGAATCTGATTTGTTGATTTAAGTCTTAGCTTTACATCTACTTTGGGAGTAAACCCACTTTAATATATTTATCCGTCACACCCTTTTCTATATATTGAACTAAATATTGAACTAACAAATTATTTGTTAAGTATCCTGATTTTATCCTCAATATCCGTATCAGAGAATAGATACTCTTACATGGATATGAACTATGCACAGTTATACAGCGATCGTTTTCTCGTTTTTATTATTACTTGCTAATGCTTCTAGTAGTGAAGCTCTAATGACTGGAAATGAACTTGAATTATCTGCAACATTTTTCAGAAGCTCTGCTCAAAACCGTCACAAAGGGCCTACTAATCCCCCTATGCCAAGAAACAGACGAAACTTTGTCAGCACAATCTGTAATTTTGGGCTAGATAATCAGGAAATTTGTCCTCATCGCGGTAGTGGACGTTAAAGCTGTTTCCTACTTTTTAAGTTTCAGGAGGAAGTTGGACTTTTGTCAAAGTTGTTTGAGCTTTTAGATTGAGAATGTTGGTTCTATAGTTCCATCTATAGAACATATATGATCTGAAAAATTACCTAGAATTTTGGTTTAAACCCTTGCTCTTCAATGGACGACTTATCTTCATTAAGTATTTAAAGAAGGGGAAAGGTATCCCACTGCTCTAAAAAACCTAGTGCAGGGTGGTGAAAATAACCCCTCAGTTACAAAATCTTCAAAGCTTTACTAATTAATACTTTTGATTTTTCAATTTTGAATGTATTACTTCCACTGAGTGGTAGTAGTTATTTGACTGATAATTTTGAACTTATAAAGTTTGTCCTTGCTTAAACTTTACTCTGGGGTATAGGTCTACAGGTTACCCGTTTGATCTGGGAAGCAAATGCCTGGGGAAATAACTATCGCTGGAAGAGGAGATGGCAAGGTATTTAATTTAAGTAAGCTCTATGGACCAGAAATCTTGCATGGCAGGATAATCTTCTTGCCTACTTCTTGCCTCTTTTCAGAGTAGTTTCCCTAACTTTAACTCTGGAGCTAACAGGCAAGAAACTATGTCAAATTATTAATTTAGTATGTTATGCTATTATTAAGCATATGTGTCAGTAAACAGTACACAGGGTGCAAAAATCTACTAGAATAACAAACTATTCGCACGGTTAATTCGTGTTACTATTCTCACACCAAACGCGAAAAAATCTCAAAAAGATAGATATATTTAGAACTTGTGCATCAAGTCTAACTGTAGGGTGTGTTATAATTAACAATTAACTTTACACCGCAGCTAGCTTATAACACAAAATTTTGCGTAATTCGTGCTCTTGGTTAGTGTAACAGTTATGGCTGACTGACTTCCTGGCATTGAAATATTATCATAGCCAGCATATTTTTAATTGTTAACGGAGGACGATATAATACCTCCTTACTTTTGTTATTTTGGGGATTATAATGAAAAGCGATACCGATCTGATTAATAGCCTTAGCCCCAGCGCTATGGATCAGATTATGTTATATCTAGCATTTAGTGCCATGAGGACGAGTGGGCATCGTCATGGGGCTTTTTTAGATGCAGCCGCAACTGCAGCTAAGTGTGCGATTTATATGACCTATATTGAACAAGGTCAAAATCTCCGCATGACCGGACATCTGCATCACATCGAACCTAAACGGGTTAAAGTGATTGTGCAGGAAGTAGAAGAAGCACTAACAAAGGGCAAATTGCTGAAAATGTTGGGTTCTCAAGAACCTCGGTACTTGATTCAGTTTCCCTATGTATGGTTAGAACAATATCCTTGGAGTCCTGGTCGTCCTCGCCTTCCTGGTACTAATCTTACTACAGAGGAGAGGCGATATATCGAAACTAAACTTCCTTTGAATATGCCTGATGCTAGATTGATTAATTCTTTTCAGTTTATGGAATTAATTGAGTTCTTGCACAGGCGTTCTCAGGAAGATTTACCACCTGAACGCCGGATGCCTCTGAGTGAAGCTTTGGCAGAACATATTAAGCGTCGTTTGATTTATTCTGGTACGGTAACTAAGATAGATTCTCCTTGGGGAATGCCTTTTTATGCTCTAACTCGTTCTTCTTATTCCCCAGAGGATCAAGAAGAACGGACTTATATAATGGTCGAGGAGACAGCTCGCTATTTCCGCCTGATGAAGGACTGGGCGGAAAAGAATTATAGTAACAAGGTAATGCGTATTTTGGAGGAGTTTGATATTTCTCCGGATCACTTTGAACAGGCTAAAGAAGAGTTAGATGAAATAATTAGACATTGGGCTGATAGATATCATGAACAAGGTGGAAAACAAATGGTGGTGCAGATGGTTTTTGGCCCTAAGGATGATTAGTCTAATGACTTGCTAGCTTTGATAGCTTAGGAGCTAGAATAACTTCTAACTCCTGGTTTATAATGATTAGAATTTAACTATCAGGTTTTTTGCTAATTTTGTTTGATAAATAACTATGCAAAATTAATTACACATACTACCAATCCTCTCTTGCCTTTTACTTCTTGCATGAGTACCTTCCTAAGTTAGGAAATTTATTTTGCACGACTACTTATAAATTTTAAAACTTCTAAATATATTCAAAATTAACATCTATAAGTTTGATTTAATCTCTGTCTAATTAAAAAAAATTTTACTACTACTCCCATTTTAATAGCCGGGTCTATTTATTATAACCAGAGAAAAATTTTATCCCTTCAAAAGTCTTGTATTTTGCTAAAGTTGCTTCACAGGAGATATAGGGTTTTCAGCAATTAACAAATTAATAATTACCTCTCCCTAAATAGGGATAGGATTGACTGAAAGGAAAAAAAATTTTTTCCCCTTTCAAGGGCAGGCTTTTAACCTGAATTAATAATTAATTATTATTAATTATTAATTATTCGGTAAATATTCTCTGACCACAATTTTATTAGACCTGCATTTTAATAGGGATAGTTTTGACTCAAGCTAACTTGAACATAATAATTGAATCTCAAATAATTAACTATCTAACTGAACGGGGTAGGGTGCATCTGTAATTTATTCTATTGATAGGGATAAAAACATTTGAATTATGAAACTAATTTATTATATTGTGGCATCTTCTATATTTTAGATTGAACAGGTTTCTAGATTTAGAATTTTGAGTTATTCTGCGATATCTTTATTAATTGAATTCTCGTTTTTTACATAGTTCTATCCATGAAATTACAGGAATTGGTGAAGACTTTAAGTGTGGAGTAGATAACTCCTCATCTGTTACTATAATTGGTTCAATTTTCCAATTTAGATTGGGGTCTAAACTAAGCCAGGTTAATACTTTTTGTAGATGATTATTAACCCATTTAACTCTTTCTTGATGATGTTCAATAACAGATTTTTCCTTACCTTTGCTTTTTCCTATAAATAAATTGTCTAACTCATTTTTCATTTGGTGTGGAGCGCGAGCCATTGAAAAATTTTTACACTCAACTATTTTAATACATAAATTTTTAGGGTCAGCTACTAAGACGTCTATATCACCTAACGATTTTCCTTTTTCTTCCTGAATCTTAATTTTACCAATTTTTTCAACTTTTCGACGTACTATTAGTGTTGAATCTTGTTGAAACCAATCAGCTATTTTATTGTTGAAGTCTTCTCCTGCTTGGTTTGTTATCTTACTGATTACTTCCTTCATATCTTTACTTTTTGCTTGAAGTTTTCCAGTCAAACAAAGTTGAATGAGGTATTTTTTTACTTCATATAAATGACGAATTCCCCAAATAATCTCTACTTTATTATTTTTTTGACGCAGCAAAAAAGGACGACGTAAATACGACAATAAACGATTAAATTTCCAAGGGTAAATATCTCTTCCCTGAAAAGGTTTATCGGGTTTAAGAAAGTCAGAACGCTGATCAAGAGATAGTAGTTGAATTGCCTTAGTAACTTTCTCTTCATTCCAATTTAATTGTGTCGCTAAACGAGTAATAAAATTTTCTAAAGGGAGACAAATAACAGTGGGGTGAATTTTTTTTCCAATATTAATAGCTTCTCCAAGTAGTTCGCATATTTCTGTTATTGAATAACCAAATTCAATTGAAGCTGCTGCGTCTATTTTTTTCTTAAATTCTAGTACCTCAGTGGGTATCTGTGGAGTTTTCCAATATCTATCAAATGCTTCTGTTATTCGAGTTGTTTCACCACTCATAAAAATTGATAGATGAGTCTCTCTTGCTTTTTCATATTCTTTTGTATCTGTTCCTAATCTGCCAGAAGCTAAGATAGAAAGTTGAAAATCAGCTAATGAAAAATTAATTAAATCACTTTTAAATCCAAAGTTAATAATTTGATAGGCAAGAGCTTGTAAGCGATGGTAAATACTCATACTAAAAGGTCTTATACCAGTAGGAGGTTGAGCTACTACATATTCAATTATAAATCGACTTGCTAATGCAGCTTGATTATTTTCTAACATTTCCTTTTGAATATTTTTATACCTCTCAGGAATTGAACTGAAACAAGCTAACCGAGTTGGTATAGTTAAGCGGTGCTCGTTTACTTGACGTACTATTGCTTCATGGTAACTAATTAAATACTCTAGAATATTTTCAGGATTTAATGAAGCAACTAATTTTTTTAATTCGCTATAAAAGAAACCAACAACTTTATCATTCAAAAATTTTGTTCGTCCGTTTTCAGGAATTTTTCCTTGTGGATATTTCTTGACTGAAGTTAGATAATAACCAAGGTCATCCAAAAGTTCATTTATATCTACTTTTTGTACTGTTTGATATGCGGGCAGTTTCTGTGGATCGAGTTCGGGATTAATCGAACTATCCAAATAAATAATTTGTTTTTTGAGACCAAGGGGAGCATGAATTTCAATGATTTTAGAGATTATTTCATCAGATAAATTTTCCTGTTCTTGTTCTGGTCGTAATTCTCGAAAACCTGTCAAAATATATTTCATCATTTCTCTTTCGGCACTATTATCAGCTTGTAAAAAATTTCTGGATGCTTCTGGTAATATCGTTACATTTATAGTTCCTGAGTTGGTATCAACTTCAATATTTATTGGCGTTATTTCTTCTGAAAAATTTTGTCGTTTATTTGGTTCAAACCATGTTTTGTTAGATGGTAAAGATAGCTGAATAATAATCACACTATATTTAAGAACAAGGGATTGGATAATTGGATTAAGTGATGGATAAAATTGCCATAACCAATATGCAATGGCAACAGCAAAAGCATTGTATAAAATATTAATTTCTTCTTGATTTTTATGAATAATCCAAACAAATAAAGGTAATGCTTCTAGAAGATAAGCTACTGGTTGAGGTATTTTACTTAGAAAACTTTTAGGAGTATAAATTGGAACTTCTCGTGTACTGTATAATAAAGTTACTTCGGTGGAATAATTGGGTATATATGAAGGTACTGCATGATAGTCTCGTTGATGTATAACTTCCTGACGTAATTCTCTAACTCCATCCAGAGGAGGTAAGATCATGTCAAACTTTTTATCGTCACAAATATAATAACTGTAATCATTTTTTCTATAAAGAAAGAAATTATTTAGCTCGCTGAATGAAACAAAATTTGCCTGCTGTTTAAGTCGCGAAATTGATATAGCGTATTTCCAAAGTAAAAGTGGTTTACCACCTTCTAATAATGTTATGGTTTCTAAGTCTGCTGCTGACAAACAAATGAGTAATAATGACTCTATTTTGGGCTGGTTAAAAGAAACTACTGTCTGACGTCCTACACCTTGAAATATTGATAAAAATAAAACTTCATTAATACCTGATAAATTAGTAAAAACATACTCATGTATTTCTTTAGTGCGTGCTTCTAATTGTTTTCCTATATGGTCGAGATTGCAATATGCTAAAGGTTGTTTAGAGTCATAACTATCTAATGAGTCAGTAACTAAACTTACATAAGCTAATTTATCTATATCAAATTGAAAGAAAGCATCTTGAAAAAATGGAATGTCAGAAATATCGGGAGTTGATATTTTAGTTGGATAATTATTGATATAACCCAGTGAATCTTTGATGTTATCCCAGACTACATTGCTATAAAATTTTGCTAACTCATTTTTGACACCATGCTCAATAGCAAGACGAATCAATTCATTCCTAGTAGCTGTTAACAATATTCCTGGAATGGCAACAATAAATTTTCCAGAAACTTGAACAATAGGCTTGGCTAACAACTCACCATTATCAATGTTGTAATTGTTAATTGAAACATTACCAAGCTCTAATATTAAATTTTCTATTGCCTCAAAAGTAATACCATTTTCAGTTAGTAAGTTAGTTAACTCTGACTTAGTAAAAGATACAGATTTTTTCAATTGATTCATGTATTGAGAAGTTGGGAAAATTACATCACTACTTGTATCTATTGGTTCTACTCCTCTTTCTAATTCAGCACATCTAGCTATCTCATTACTCAAAAGTAAAATTGCTAATATAAATTCATAAGCTTTCTGTTTAAATTGCTCATTGAAAAAATTTTTACCCTCAAAAAATATTGCTATGACTAAATTTATTAAAATAAATGTTTGCTCTTCGGCAATTCCAGGAAATACAATATATGAGCCACCATAAAAAGAAAAAGCTTCAGTAAATGGATTATTAAATGAGTCTTCTGATGAATAAAACAAAGCTAAAGTAGATGAATCAGAGTTGCAAATTTTTTCAAGTTCTTTAAGATTAATACAATTTTTTGAACCAAAACCTTTATTTTTAATAGAAGCAACTGCATGAGCTAAAGCTTCAAGACGAACAGAACGATTAGCATTTTCTGGCATTAGCTGTAATCCAGCAATAGTTGATAATAGATCGGCAGAATCATATTTGGATAAAGTCTTGACAAGTTGATTTAAAGAATGTGAGTTCATGTTAGTTGATTATTTTTTTATCTTGGGAAAATAGCCGTTGCTGAATCAAGGTATGAAAATCAAAACTGAATAATTTCAAATATTTGTTATTCAATAGTTTAGCAACTTCCAAAAAATACAAATCATACCCATGCATCAGCAACGCCGAAAATACTCTATATAGCAATTATCATACTGGTAAATTACAAAATTTATTTGTTTTAGGGAGTAGGTCGGAGGTAATAGTAATACCAATTCCCAAAAATCATACTATACTTATGATAAAACTTCAGTTATTAAGTAATAATACTGCTTCAGTAATGTCTGTAAAGATTATCAGCATTAAATCAAAATATCTTATGTCTTTTAACCCTACTCCATACTCCCTACTCTGTACGGACGTTGCATGGAACGTCCCTACCATCAAGGAGATGTAGCAAGAATGCATGATAAATGGTATAATTTGTATTTGGTGGAAATAAAAAAGAAGAAAAACAACTCTACTTTAGTAATTTGAGAAACCCTATATATTTATCAATTATACTAATTTCCCAAAAACTCTGTTTCTTTAACTCATAAATAAAGTCTCGTAACCAGATTAAAGATTACGAGACTGATAAAAATTATATTTGATAGATTTGAGGATATTTGATAACTCAATAATTATTTATTGACATCAAGTGAAGGAGAAATTTATACTTGCTTTATTTTATGTCGGAGGTTGGAGGTAATATTAATTCGTATTTGGTGGAAATAGAAAAAAATAAAAACAACTCTACTTTAGTAACTTGAGAAACCCTATATATCAATCATACTAATTTGCCAAAAAGTCTGTTTATTAAATTGGTATATAAAACCCTGTAACCAAATTAAAGATTACGAGACTGATAAAAATTAGGCTTGATATATTTGAGAACTCAATAATTATTTATTACATCAAACAAAAGAATAACTTCTGCTTCTTATTCATTTTCTGGAGAAGCAACAGAATATTTTTTATCTAGATTTTATTCCGAATTAACTTCCTACTCTACAGCTTCTTTTTCAGAAACAGAATCTTCATTTTCTAGATTTTCTTCTGAATTAACTGGCTGCTCTACTTCTTCTTTTTCAGAACTTGCAGGAGACTTAACTGCTTCTTTTTTCTCCGTAGCAGTCGATAATTTTACATCATTAAATTGAACTATATTAAAAACACCTATTTTCAAACCTTCTACATCAGAACTACTAACATAATTCCACATCCAACCAGGACTATAAAGTGGCACCATCACAGCATTATCCAACAAATATTTCTGCACTTCCACAACTTTTTCTTGCCGTTCCTTTGAATTAGTTGTACTTCGCATTTCTACCAATAAATTATCAAGTTCATCACTGTGATAACCTCCCATCCAACCAGGAGAATGCCACAATGTATAAAGAAAATCTGGGTCGTACCAAGACCACCCCATCATATCAATAACACCATTACCTTCTTCTTGGCTATTTTCTTGTTTAATTCTGGCATTAAGACTGCCAATATCTATTGTTTCTAAATTAGCTTTTATACCCACTTCTTCTAATTGAGTTTGAAAATTTTCGAGAATTTTTTCACGGTTTCCTCCCTTCCAAGTTAGGAGAGTTACTTCTAATGGTTTATCTTCACTATAACCAAGTTCACTTAGTAGAGTTTTTGCCTCTTCCTGGTCTGGTTTAATACTAAACTCCGAACAAAGTTTTTGATCATTAGGAAACATAACATCGGCGATCGCACATTCCGAAGGTTTAGCTAAATCTCCTAATACTTCCTCTGTCGTTTTTTTCACATCTATTCCATAAGCAACTGCTTGTCTTGCTTTTTTATCATCAAAAGGAGGTCTAGAAGTAACAAATTCTAAAAATACTATCTGCCCAGTATTTTCAGCAGTATAAAGTTTTAAATTAGAGTCTTCCTTGAGATTAGCAACTTCCGTTATTGGAGGTTCAGTTAAATGAATTTCACGATATTTCAGCGCAGCTAAACGAGATTCTACTTCTGGCATAGTTTTAATTACTAACTTCTTAATATAAGGAGTACCAGAATTTTCTATAGGTCGCCCATAATTTTTGTAGTTTGGATTAGCTTCAAGTACAAGTTGTTCCCCTTGAGTCCATTCCAGAAATTGAAAGGGACCCGTACCTATTACTCCATCTACACCAAATTTGTTGTTGTAAGTTTCTATGGCTGACGGACAAATCATGCTGGAGTAAGGGTCGGCTAGAAAACGGGGAAAAGGGCTAAAAGCTTCAGTCATTTTCACCTTAACTGTCAGGTCATCCACGACTTCTACTACTTCTATTGGCCCCCAACTCTCTTTGGTCTTATTTTCTGTTTCAGGATTAATAGCTCTATCTATAGTAAATTTCACGGCATTAGCATCAAAGGTTGTGCCGTCATGGCATTTGACATTTTCGTTAAGTTTGAAGGTATATTCTTTGCCATTGTCGTTAACCGACCATTCTTTGGCAAGATTTGGTTGAACTTTACCTTGGTCATCGAAGGCCAGAAGTGTGTCGTAGATTTGGTAAATTATTTGTCTAGATAAAGGTGATGTTGATTTGTGGGGGTCTAGGGTGTCGGAATCTCTATATCTAGCCCAAACGAGGGTTCCTGGTTCAGGAGTCGTTGGTATTTCTGAGGTTGTAGTGGTTGTTTTGGTGTTGTTGCAGGCGATCGCTAAGGTGACAACTATTAATATTATTGCTATGAAACGCCAATTTTTTTGATGAGTTAATTTTTGGAGAAAGTGATTTAGGGAAAACATAGAATATTTATTGTATATTTTAGGATTTAGCTCTTCCGCACCTGTTGCCTCGCACTCTACCGATAGGTGAGTGTCGTATGGGATAAGCGGGTCAATTGAGGGGTTCAATACCCCGAAAATTGACAAATTGATTTAAGCCATAAGCCATAAGCCATAAATCAATACACTATTGTGTTCCTATAACTTTATAGGAAATTCAATTCACTCTAATATGTTGCGGGCTATCAAAGCCAGATTATATCCAAATACAGAACAAAAGGAGTTGCTAGAGCAAAGCTTTGGTAATTGCCGTTGGCTATGGAATTACTGTCTGAACTTGATGAACGAAACATATAAGAATACTGTTCATTAATTGATAAAAAATAAAGTGGCTAAAGTTCATCGTAAGATAACTAACTGTCGTGAAGATTTTCTACACAAACTATCGCGTAGGATAGTTGACGAAAATCAAGTCATAGTAACTGAAAATCTGAACGTAAAAGGAATGATGCGCTGATCATTGTCTAGCTAAGGCGATAGGACAAGTTGGATGGGTAATGTTTATCCTGCATTTCTCACAAACTTTGCGATTCTAGTCGCTAAAAACCTTGTATAGCAAGCATTTAACCCTGCTTAAAAGAGATAAAAAAAACAAAACACTATTGAAAACCTTATTCTGTATGACTTTGAGTAGATAAGGATTTTGATAAGTCAAACTTATTTTGTGAGAAATCCGGGTCACGACTATGCTTAAGTATAAAGCAGAAAATGAAGGCAAAGTTTATCAAGAAGTAGATAGGTTTTTCCCCAGTTCTAAGACTTGTTATGTTTGCTTAAATCAAGTTGGAAGCTTGCCTCTTGATGTCAGACAATGGACTTGCGAGAACTGTCACACCAAACACGACACAGATGTTAACGCTGCAATTAATCTCACAGATGAGGGACTACGAATTTTGACCTGTGGGACGCGGGACAAAGCCG
>NZ_JAAHGT010000009.1 GCF_010672385.1 Okeania sp. SIO2F4 | reverse complement strand
GTACTATTTATCCCTACTACTTGTAATACCAAGTAGAGAAGACCACCAGCACCAAAAATACCGATACTTATTCCAATGGCATCAATTCGTCGCATTAACCTTCAATCTGTCGCCGTCTAGGGCGAAAATTTAAAAATGGGGACAAAACCAACATACCAGGGAAGAATAAGAACATCAAGAAGTACATGAAAACCCGTTCAATGGAGCTAGCAACATACCAACGAGTATTGAGATAAGCATAAACTATAGCTGGCATTACTAGGAGATACGCTCCGGCCAGAGATGCATAAATAATTAGGATTATTAGATTCGCGTCTAGGTCTAAGTTCATATACAAAAAATTGAGAAATTCCAATAGTTAATCGTATGCTGTTTAATATACTATTGTCTAAATGACTGTTTTTCCAGCCAACCTCCAGATTATTCCATATTTTGTCCCGCCAAGAAATTTTTGGGGATTTACCCAATCATTTATTAATTAAATAATTCAGCTTACTCTGCCTCCCCTTGGATAGGGGAAAGAAAGTGCTCTTGAATTTCCTTATATTCAATTCCCTCGCAGTTTTAACCTTCTTGTAATTATCCATTATCCATTATCCATTAATGAACCTCAGCCCTTTCCCCAAATCACTAAATTTTCGAGCTTCACAAAATGATCAATCTCCTTACCTAGAATCCTTAATAATTTTTTTATTTTAATTTCTCTTCAAAATACTTGCCAAAACTTTGAACATTGTGATTAAATAGAGAAATGAGCAAAATAAACTCATTAAATTCTATCTATAATAATACTAATCAAAGCAAAGTTTAGGACATTTCTAAATTATCAAACTCAGTCATAGATTATTTTTGACTTTTGCCTTTTAACTTTTGCTTTGCATTTAGCCCTATATATGGGGGTGTGGCGGAATGGTAGACGCTACGGACTTAAAATCCGTTGACCTTAACAGTCGTGTGGGTTCAAGTCCCACCACCCCCATTCACAAACAACAAAACAATGGCCACTTAAACCAAAGCCGAAAATTTCCAGGAAGGCATAGTAGGAAAAAACCTTAAATTGTTTTCCTATTCGGGTGCTTCATAAAATGATAAAACTAAGATTTAGCCTTTGCTAGGAACTCAGAAGTTCCATTCCGTCTAGGAATCTCATAACTGAGAAAATCATAAGCCATATCAGTATTAGGAAAAATAGCCCGCGCCTCCTGTAGCAAATCATCCAACAAAATCGGATTTCCAGGAGCATACCTAGGACTAAAATGAGTTTTTTTCAAACTCAAAAAGGCTAAAAACTTTATTATTAACTGTTTCAGATTTAATCAGCAAGTCCTAATTAAGAAAATTTTTGTGCCTAACTACTCCCTGATTATGCTAAAGTATATACTGTTTCATCTTCCACTAGCTACTTGGTAGTCTTGTAGAAGTAGTTTTACGAGTTGGTGTAACTCTCTTTGTATTAAGAGAGATATAGCAAAAATCCCTACTTGTTTACTACTACCAGCTCTTTTTTCTGAGCTAATGGAATTTGTCCTGGTGCAGTAAAAGTTCCATAAATTTCTACCCCTCTTCTCTGTTTTTATTCAGCAGAGCCAGGGGTAACTGATAGGAACTTAACCTGCTCCATATAATACCAATTCACTTTTAAAGATGTCACAAATAATTTCACATCTAAAATTTGAAATTATTTGCTGAAATTACTTTAACGTCAGAGTTTTGAGCCGAGCAAATATTACTTTTGACTTTTGACTTTTGACTTTTGACTTCCGTGAAACGGTGTAGCTTGTGTAAAGATGAAATATCGGTCATACTAGATAAACTGAAAAATTTAGTGCAATCAAACACTGTTCTCGATCAAGCAACTGACACAAACTCAACTCCCTCAAAAATAGAGTTACCCTTTACTCTCCAAGAGGTGAAGGCAGCTATTCCTCCTCACTGTTTTGAACCTTCCCTCTGGAGGTCTCTGAGCTACTTCTTTCTAGATATTGGGATTATTGCAGGTTTATATGCCATTGCCTACAATCTAGATTCATGGTTCTTTTTTCCCATTTTCTGGTTAATGCAAGGAACCATGTTTTGGGCATTATTTGTAGTAGGGCACGACTGCGGTCACGGTTCCTTCTCCAAACATAAATGGGTGAATAATTTAATTGGGCATCTGTCTCATACTCCCATTCTCGTACCATACCACGGTTGGCGCATCAGCCACAGAACTCACCACGCCAATACCGGAAATATTGACACTGATGAAAGTTGGTATCCAGTTACCGAGAGTAAGTATAATATGATGTCTTGGCCTGAAAAGCTAGGTCGCTTTTATTTAGTATTATTAGCCTATCCATTCTATCTATTTAGGCGATCGCCAAATCGTGAAGGCTCGCATTTCATGCCCGACAGTCCATTATTCCGTCCTAATGAAAAATGGGATGTTTTAACCAGTTCAGCACTCTGGATGTTAATGTAGGCTTTCTTGGTTTCCTGACCTATCAATTTGGTTGGGTTTTTCTAGTAAAATATTACTTGGTTCCTTATGTGATATTTGTGATGTGGCTAGATTTAGTCACCTTCCTACACCATACAGAACCGGATATTCCTTGGTATCGTGGAGATGATTGGTATTTTCTCAAAGGTGCATTATCAAGTATTGACCGCGACTATGGTTTCATCAATTCCATTCATCACGACATTGGTACTCATGTCGCTCATCACATATTCCTAAATATGCCTCACTATCACCTGAAAACAGCAACAGAGGCAATCAAACCTATCCTGGGTAAATATTATCGCAAGTCAAGCGAACCAATATGGAAGAGTTTCATTAATTCTTACTTAGCTTGTCATTTTGTTTCAGATACAGGTTCTCCAGTATATTATCAATCAGCCTGGAAAAAATGATACCTATCAGGATCAAAATTTTTCAACTGATATCAGATATTTTTGATTAGTTACACTCAAATACTAGGGGCGGGTTTTTTACACTTAGAAATCTTTTTGTTAAACCTGTCCCGACAGTAATAACTTCTGCTAATACCTGATTAATCACGAAGCTAAATAGTTCCAAATCATACAATGGAGAATAACTCCATACTTTGATATTGCCCCAGATTCAATAAAACTAACATTGTTGCCAAAAACTTGATTGTAAATTTCTCGAATACTGTCATCTTCTGGCTGATTATAAATGGGGGCATATACTCGGTTTTGCGTTCTCAATAAATTCATATAGTTTCCTTGTTCATCAGTCCAACCAAGATACTCTTGATCTGAAATAAAATAGGGAATTTTCACTTTCTCAACTTCTGGCAATTCCTGTTCTAAACAACTATCTAACTTCTTAATAAACATCTGCAAATCAGAACCTTGAGTTTGATAATCATTCATCATAATTCGATCGGAATCAATCCATTGAAGCATTCCATCAATATGTCCCGTCATATCTCCAGGCTGTTTTGGAACGACCACTAGCTTTTCAATTGAAGTTTTTTCTTTGATGAGTTGATTAATTTCTTCTTTGCTTTTCTGGGGATTTTGAGCATATAATTTTTCGGTTACAATTGCCGTTCCTTTTCCATTATGAACAAAATTTCCCCCTTCTAATTCTATGTCTATAAAGCTGGTATTTACAGATTTTTGTATTGATTTATTAAAGTAATTTATCAAACTTTCTTCAATATATTTACAATCTAATTCATCATCATATTCAGGTTTGTAAATAAATTTAATATAGCCTCGCTCTGACTGAATTGGAGCAAAGTCTCGTATCCAAATATCTTCTACATTCGCAATTTTAAAAACCGATAAATCTAAGTTAGTAAGTTTCACCATCTTTTCAGCATGAGCTTGATCTCGAACCAGGCAAATTACCCGATCGTACTTTGCAATTTCGATATAAAATTTTTCTAGTTCAGTCAAATATTCGTTATAGTATTCGATCCATACATTCGGCAGAACTAAGGTCACAGTATCAGTTTTCCAGTCAGGGATAAGATTCATAGCTGTCAGTTTTAATAAGTAGATCGGCGTTAAAATTTGTCACTATGTAACAAAATGTAAATTCACCTCAAATAAACTGTAAGTCAGAGTTTGGAGCTAGTTTATGAAACTTAATATAGTTAAGCTTTTTTGTGCGTACCTACTTAGAGTTGTGTAAATTGAACTGGAGAAGTTCTTGCTCATTTTAGAACCTCTCTTCTGTTTCTACTCTCTAAGTAAAATTATTACGATTCAAGTGCATAATCATACAAGATAGAAGAGCGCCAGATTTATGAAATTCCGAGAGGTTAAAGTATACAGGTTCCATTCTCAAAGATGAGCAGAGCTGATTCAATGACTTAATCTTTGATTTTTCCAGTTCATAATATTTATGGGATGGATACAGTTCATCAATATTAGATGCACAAAGAAGATAATTTCCACATCGAATACTATTCGTTAATCCAATATAACCATCATTGAAACTGACATCATAGATATTGACATATTTCTCTAACTCTTTTACGGTACTAGAGTCTGCAATCTCTGTACAAACAACTTGACGTTTCGTAGATTGAGGTTTTAACCTCTTCGGTATAGTAGCGGTGATTTGACCTATACGCGCTTGGCTTTTAACTTTCCAGAATTATCCCAACGCTGTAAAGTTTTTACGCTAACTCCTAATCTTTCTGCAAATTCGTGATTGTTTCATATCCTAGACATTGTGTACAGATTTGTCTAGGATAGTCTATATTTTTGCACTTTAGCAAGCTACAGGATAATCAGGCTTCAATTTTGTGACAACATAGGAAGTATCTAAGAAACTTTCCACTTCTTCCATACATTTTCTTCTCCACTAGATAATTCTAAAACTTCGCCTAGCTTACTATAACCTCAACTAATAGCCGTCTTCAAACTCTGACAAAACTGCCTGATCGCCTCCAACCCCTCATCCGGAGTTCCCTCAGCTAACCGCTTCACCACCGCACTACCAACAATAACCGCATCACTCCCCCACTTTTTTACCTGTAAAGCGTGTTCCGGTTGAGAAATACCAAAACCGACACCAATAGGTTTATCAGTAACCCCCCGCATTTGTGCCAACAAATCTTGTACTCCCGTTTGTACTTGAGTACGCATTCCTGTCACCCCAGTTACACTCACCAGATAAATAAATCCTTGAGACTGACGAGCGATCGCCTCTATTCTCTCTTTTGGGCTAGTGGGAGCCACCAACAAAGTCAACTCTATCCCAATATTTCTTGCTGGTTTCAACAAAATATCCGCCTCCTCCAACGGCAAGTCTGGCACGACCAAACCCCTAGCACCCACATCATAAATTTTTTTCAGGAAGCTCTCCACCCCTCGATATAAAATCGGGTTGTAATAAGTAAATAGAATTATTGGCGATCGCAACTTCGGACTAACCGTCTGTACCACCTCTAAAACTGACTCCAAAGTTGTCCCCCGGCTCAAAGAGCGAGTCGCAGCAGCCTGAATTACCGGACCATCAGCCAAAGGATCGGAATAAGGGACACCCAGCTCTATAAGATCGGCTCCACTACTATCCAATACCTCTAAAGCCTTTGCCGTAGTTTCCAAATCTGGGTCTCCTGCCGTAATAAAGGGAATCAAAGCACATTGGGGACCATTTTCTGAATTACGTAGAGATTCAAAACAATGAGAAACTGAAATCATTTTTAATTTTCAATATTGGATAGATAATTTATTCCTGCTTTTCTGTCTTGTTTGCCTTTTCCTGTTCAACTTCAGCTTGCAACTGAGCCAACTCTTCTGGAGTCATTTCTTCCAGACGCTTTTGCAGCACAGCCTCCTCATAATCATTTAACTGTTTGTTATAAGTCATATCTGTATTCGCAACCCGAAATAAATAGGTCAGCAGCCAGATAAATAAGCCACCGACCAAAACAGCTTGTGTCCAAATACCAGCATTGGTACTATTTATTCCTACTATTTGTAATACCAAGTAGAGGATACCACCAGCAGCAAAAATACCGATACTTATTCCAATAGCATCAATTCGTCGCATTATACTGTTATCTAACCTTCAATCTGTCGCCGTCTAGGGCGAAAATTTAAAAATGGGGACAAAACCAACATACCAGGGAAGAATAAGAACATCAAGAAGTACATAAAGACCCGTTCAATGGAACTAGCAACATACCAACGGGTATTGAGATAAGCATAAACTATAGCTGGCATTACTAGGAGATAGGCTCCGGCCAGGGCTGCATAAATAATAATGATTATCAGATTCGTGTCTAGGTCTAAGTTCATAAACAAGATTGAGAAATTACAATAGTGAATCGTATTCTATTTAATATAGTATTGTCTGGATGACTGTTTTTCCAGCCAACCTCCAGATTATTCCATATTTTGTCCTAACTCCTCTAAATTCAGAATGCGCGAATTCGCGCATTCTGAATTCTATCCTCAACTATAAGACTTTGTTTGAGCAAACCCTATTTAGTTTTCGACCAGACGACTACCATTTCAGAAGTAGCAAATGTAGGTAGAAAGTTGGGATACCAGTATGGGAGACTATTGACCTTATTTTTTGCTCAAATGTTTGCCAAAAATTACTAAATTCTGGACTTTAACAAAAATTGAAGCAGGACTTAGGAGACAGCAATCTTTGTTCTTTGGGGATTCCAAACTACAACCAATTGTGGACACTCGCTCCAAAATCCTTAATAATTTTTTTATTTTAATTTCTCTTCAAAATACTTGCCAAAACTTTGAACATTGTGATTAAATAAAAAAATGAGCATAAAAAGCTCATGCAATTCTCTCAATTATGGGGGTGTGGCGGAATGGTAGACGCTACGGACTTAAAATCCGTTGACCTTAACAGTCGTGTGGGTTCAAGTCCCACCACCCCCATTATCCGGAAAGGTTTTGAGAGTTTTAACAATCTCCTGGACAGCTCGGACTACATTGATTTTGATTATGTCATGTTTCTAGGCATGACGGATCAACTAAACCAAGAGAAGGCCATCACGGTCTATATACATCAAACTATCTAAAACTCCGCCGTAAAAAGGCTAATTTAGAACGCCGTAAGTCTAGTTATGCTAAGTCTAGTAACAGAGGTTTAGCTAATGAATTGCTGCGTCATGGTAACGAGTTTAAAACCGAGAAGGTTTCGGTTAAAGCTTGGCAAAAGAGATATGGTAAAGCAATAGCTGCTAAGTCTCCTGGTTTTTTTCAGTCCGAGTTGACCCGCAAAGCTGAAAATGCTGGTGGGCAACTAGATAAGTTTGAGACTTCGAAGACGGCATTATCCCAAACACATCTTAACGGCTCACGTATCAAGAAGAGTTTATCCCAGCGCATTCATGTGGATGCTACGGGCGTTCGGATGCACCGGGACATCTTCAGTGCCTACCTTAGTAGATTCGTGCATGACGAATCGCTTCTGCGAAGTCGGATGCTGCTAGTCAGTATTCGGCAATGGAGCCATTGTTGATGGAGGGATGGGAAGAATATCGCAAAGCTGTAAGTAAAGTAGGCGAGTACGAAATCCGGAACAGTCATGTGTCCGCAGAACAGCTTTCCATCGAGGGTCTTACATCAGTTGATGTAAGTGCAACCAGCCAGATAGTCATTAAGGACGAAAAGCTGGAAGTAATGCCCGAACCCGCGCACCTTTAGGTCGCGGAGTGGCTCAGCTTCAATTTTTCGGTAAATTGATTTTGATAATTTGCTATTCGTCACTAAACCTTTAATCTTCAGGTTTTCGACGGCAATTAAATCATATTCTTTAACTAGCTTATGATCAGTTTTATAGTGGAAACCTTCTCTTTGTCTAGGAATATGTATTCAATGAATAGTTAATAATGAAAGAAGGAAACTAATTATTCACAACTTATTAATTTTTAGAAGTTTATTTAGTCAAATTAAATTCTTCTAATTGTTAATTGTTAATTATTAATTATCAATTATCAATTTGCCTTTTTCCAGTTGTTATACCCTATTTCTTTTCTAGATGCTTTTCTTTGCTTTCTTGCACTTATTAGATTGAGATTTTCTATAAAATTTAGGTACAGGAACAGTCTCACCAGTATTAGTAGTCAAAAACTCTTTTAAACCTACATCAATACCTACAGCAGTCTTAAATATTATACTATTGAGTATCGGTCTATTTGACACCTGGTCTGGCTTAACCAGTCTAGCCTTTGACCGAGTGCGTAATTCCAATGCCTCCGTAACAGCTCCAGCCAATAATCAATTTTGGCTGACTGTTCAGGAGTAGGCTTGATTTTATAGCAATGAGTAATTATCAAAGATCCTCAGCAGCAAATTTTCTGATTCAAGAGTAGGGTAAAATATAAATTTGTAGGCTTTTTCAACCATCTACATATTTGCTGATTAAGTCTTAATATTTTGGTATTTTAAGTGTTAAATTGCAAGATTGATTGATTTTCCTCCCGACGCTTCTGTGACCTGAGAGTGCAGGTCTCTAACTAACGTTTAGATGAATATTAATGCTCATGTTCTGGCAAAGAAAATCCTTCATATTTAAGTATGAAGGGTTTTATAGAGACTTCAGGTAGTTTTTATATAAAAATTATCTGCTATAACAATAATAATTGAATACTTCAAACTGTTTTTTATAAAATTAGTAAATATTTTCTCATACTAAAATGAATCAGGGCAACGAACAATTTCCCAAAGATCCTCTCATAAATAAAATAATCAATGGTAAATACAGTATTGTAGACCTCCTGGGTAAAGGTAGTTTTGGTACTACTTACTTAGCAAAAGATTTATCTAATAAGAACTCTAAATGTGCAGTTAAGATATTAAAAGATTTTAGTGAACCTACTCTTGGGAATAAAGCAAGACAATACTTTGAAAAGGAATATGATGTTTTGAAAGAAATCAATCATCCTCAAGTTCCGAAAATGATTGATTTTTTTCCCGATAATTTACCAGGGTATCAAGAAGAAAGTATGTTCTTAGTTCAAGAATATATTGAGGGTGATAATCTAGGAAAAGAATTTAAAAATAATAAGAAAAATGGAAGAACATGGAATCAAAGAGAAGTCATTGATTTTCTCATAGATATCTTGACAATATTAGAATATATGCAAACCAGAAACATATCTGGAAACAATTTGATTCATCGTGATATTTATCCTGCAAACTTAATGAGACACAAGCAGGATGGAAAAATATACTTAATAGATTTTGGTTTAGTAAAGTTAATAAGCTTAAATTATAGTGGAGATTTATTAACTACTGTAACTTATGGTAATGATTACTATTGTGCTCCCGAACAAAGGAAAGGAAAAGTAAACTTTTGTAGTGATATATATTCTGTGGGTTTAGTAGCAATTGAAGGTTTAAAAGGAGAAGATCCTTTAGGAAATAATTGGAAAGCAGGAGAAGTAGAATGGGGCAATATACGCTACGAAATAAACGAAAAAGTCTGTGAAATTTTAGAAAAAATGGTACTTCCCGATCCAGAGGAACGTTATCAATCTGCAGCGAATGTTCTTGCAGATTTAGAACCTTTTAGAATGCTAGGTAAAACTCTTAAAAATAATACCTATATAATTAAGGATTATTTAGGTAGTGGCAAATTTGGTAATACTTATCTAGCAGAAGAAAGAGAGGAAAATAAAAGTCATATTTGTGTAATTAAGCAACTGAAATCTGATAATTATAACCATAAAAGGCGTGAACCAAAGAAAAAATTTAAAAAGGAAGTAGATGCTTTAGGGCGCTTAGAGGAACACAATCAAATTCCTGAATTTTTTGATTATTTTGAAGAGTTGGGAGAAAATTATCACCAGGCTTTTTATTTAGTTCAAGAATATATAGAAGGTGAAGATATTCGCCAAGAGTTGAGTAAAAAAAATTGGAACGAAAATCAAGTTATTGATTTTTTAAACCAACTGTTAGAAATATTAAATTTTATTCATAGTAAGGATGTAATTCACTGCGATATTAAACCTTCTAATATTATGCGACGTTTTTCTGACAGAAAGTTTGTCTTGATTGACTTTGGTTCAGTTAAAAAAGCGGTGATTGGTTACGAAAATGTCAGTCAGTCTAGTAGCTCTACACAATCAGTAGGAACTAAGGGTTATGAGTCGCCCGAACAAGCTCAAGGAAATGAACAAATTGGATGTAATAGTGATATATATTCTCTAGGAATAACTGCTATTCAAGCCTTAACAGGAAAAGAGCCATATAAGTTAGGTTTGCGGGATAAAAAAACTGGAAAATATCACTGGAGTAACAATCAAGTTGATGATAAATTAGTCAGAATTTTGGATAAGATGGTGGCTTTCGATCATATAAAAAGCCGTTATCAATCTGCACAAGAAGTTCTAAATGATTTAGCAAGATTGAAGGGCAAAAATATTTTTGATTTTCAATCATTAATTAAGCGGAAGTTTTGGGTGGCTGGGATGATATTTGGGGTAGTTATTTTAAGTAGAGGTGCTTGGGTTTATTTTGCATCGGGTTCATTTCGGCAAAATTTTGAAGATGGAAAAAAACTGATAAATACGGCAGAACAATACAAAATGCTTGACTCAGCTCAAAAGGCAAAGGAATCTTATGAAAATGCTCGGAGGAATTTTAAAACAAGTGCAAAACTCAACAGTAAAGATCCCCGACCTTGGATAAATATGGGTTATATACATGGTCAATTGGGTAATCTAGAAGAGTCAAAATCTTCTTGCGATAAAGCTTTATCAAAAGCAAAAAAACAAAAAGATAAGGAATTAGCAGTAGAAAATAAGGCATTAGCTAATGATTGTATAGCAGTTTATTTTCAGAGACAACAAAACTACGAAGAAGCTATTAAGTATCACGAGGAAGCAATAAGGCAATTTGAAGGTCTCAATTATGAAGAAAATCCCGATCAATCAATAGCAATTGAAAACCTTATTGACTATGCAAGAAGTTTATCTAATATGGGAGAGACGTTAATGAAAAGTGGAAAAATTCAAGAAGCTGTCAGAAAATTTAAAGAAGCTGTTGAAAAAGTTGAAGAAGCTGTTGGAAAAATTCAAGAAGCTTCAGAAGATCAAAAAAATCAAAAAAAATTAGACGATTTGAAAAAATTAAAAGAAAAAAGTTTACCTTTAAAAATAGTATTTACAAAAAATTTAGCAGAAGTTTTGTCGAAACAAGGAACATTTGAGGAATCAGAAAAATATTATAACGATCTTATAGACAATCACGCTCTAAATAATAGATTAAAAGCAAAAATTTTATTAGACAGAGCTAGAGTAAGGCGTGAGTTAAGAAACTTTGATGAGGCGTTAAGAGATTGTAGTAAATTAGATTCCTATGTCCCAAAGATTTCAAAGCTTGGTATTAGAGCTTCGATTTGTAAACTAGAAATGAGCAGTAAATTAGGAAATTATAATAATTCTTTAACTTATGAATATGAGAATACCCTAATTAATGACTTGAATCGGGCACTTAATGATAATAACTGTGCATCAAATACAAACAAAATAATTTGTCAAGAATTAAGGCAATTTAAGAACAATGTAACTAGAGGTAAATTGAATATTTGGTAAAAACTAATTTTTCATATTTCTATAGAAGATGTTGGTCAAACATCTATAAATTCTGGTATGAAATAATTTAGGTTCAATTTCCTGTAATAAAAGTATTAAAAAATTCTCCCCGTTTATTTAAGGTAAAGACAGCTTAAAAAGAGGGGAGTATAAAAAAACAATAACTTAATCTTGGTTTACGAATGTTATCTTAAGGTATCAACATTTGAAGCATTGTGTGAAAGCGATTTCCTCTCAAACCAACTGTTGATAGGTACGCATCATCTTCATAAACTTTATCTGGAATTTTTTCTTCTACTAAGTTTTTTAGCAATTCAGGGCTTTCTTCTGCTTTAAGTGCAAATAACTCTTCACTATTAGCAGTACAAGAATCTTCTGATGTTAAACAAACAATAATTCGATTGTTTTGTTTTGCTGGAATGATTTTTAACTCTCGACCACTGTTAAGATAAACCTGTAATTTTTGAGAACTTTCTTGACAGAGTTGTTGTGCCCTGTCTAGGTCATTAGGGAAAGTTTGATCGAACCTGAAATTTAATTCTCTTAATAATAAATCTTTTTCTTGCTTCGCGTGGCGGGAAATTTTTATAACTGGTGAGTCACTTGTACAACTATCCTTAATACTCTCATTAGCACGAACAGTAAGGGGAAATGCTGCCAAGCTCAACAGGCTAAGAATACTGACCAAGCTACCTTTCAGACAAAATTTTAACTTCATAGTAGATTTACCAAATCAGAATAATGAAAACTCTCTATCTGTGATATGCTTTGTATACTAAATTACAGTATATCTTATATAATATATGTATAACTTACAACAATTTATTTTGCTTGTATCACTATCTTGTTGCTATACAAGACTTTTTAGAAAGTTTAATTGGCGAGTATACCACAACAAGATTGAATTGAGTAGTTTTACTCCAAATTTAAGCAACTTTTAAGTTTTTATATAGTATTTCCACTTGGGTTGTGTCTAAAATATCTCCACTTTATAGGCCAGAGGTAAAAGTCAACAAACAAGAAGATGTGCAGAATTTTTTTACTATTCTAAATAAGAAATTCTTTTTTTTGCATCTCATGTAAAAACGCTATAAGAGCGAGATTAAGAGACTTCAATGAGGCTACAAAAGGAGTATTTACAGTAAGAAACTACTATATATAGCTAAATGTATTAATTATATATTGGAGAGCAATAAAATGAAAAATTTTAACAGTTTATTAGCTATTGTTATTGTCACAGTAATTGTTGCAATAATTCAGCCTAAAACTACTCCGGCATTAACAGGTGCAGAAGTTAGGGAAGAAGCAGAAAAAATTACTGTTTTGCTAGTTTTAAAAGACGGAAAAGAATTTAAAAGTTTAGGATCTGGAGTAATGCTTACAAAGGATAAAAATACTTTTTATGTTTTGACTGCTTATCATACTATATATGATTTAGATGATACAGAGCTAAAAAGATTAAGGATTGTAACTTACAATCAGCAAAGATATGAAGTTAAAGGATACGGGAAAGAACTTAATCTTGATTTAGCTGTCTTAAAGTTTACTAGCACTAAAGATTATTCAGTTGCTAATTATTTAAATTGCGATGATATTAAAGCAGGTAGTAAGGTCTATGTGTCTGGATATCCTGTTTCTGAGAAATTACCTGGTTTACATATTACTTTAGGAATTATTTCTTCTACAGAACAAATAGAAAACAAACCTGCTTTAACTTACGACAATTCTATAGCTAAAGGAATGAGTGGTGGTGCTGTGCTAGATGAAAAAGGGTGTTTAGTTGGAATTCATCGTGCTGGTAACTTAGTATTAGACAAAGATGGTCAACGTATATTAGGTGAAGATAAATCAGTTGCATTAAAAGGATTTAAATTTGGTATTCCAATTCAACCTAATCTCAGGAATATTAAAAGAATGATTAGCCAGGCAAATAAAAATCAAATTCCTCCAACACCAAGACCAACTCCCCCACCTCCAAAACCAGAGAAAACAACAGCATCAAAACCAGTTGAACTATCACCTATTTTTATTGCTGATGTGTGCGAGTCATACAATAAGAATCCTTTAGAAAACCAAACAGAAGCTCTTCATTTTCTACAAAAACAAATCTCAGAAAATCAGCGTCCTATTTGGATAAACTTTATCCAACAATGGCGGAAAGATAGCAGTCTTATTATTGTAATACCAAAAGATTTTTTCCTAACTAACGTCTGCCTTAACTATAAGCCGGAAGAATATAAAAACCACAAGCAAGCACTCGAAACTCTCCAAAGTGGAAT
>NZ_JAAHGT010000899.1 GCF_010672385.1 Okeania sp. SIO2F4 | reverse complement strand
TACTATTGCGTATAGAGCAATAATCAATTCATTTTCTGAAGCACTCCGCCAGAGGAGATGAATAGTAAAATTTCTGACTATTGCGGATAGAGCAATTATTAATTCATTTCCTGAAGCACTCCGTTCGAGGAGATGAACAGTAAAATTTTTCGACTATTGCGTATAGAGCAATAATCAATTCATTTTCTGAAGCACTCCGCCAGAGGAGATGAATAGTAAAATTTTTCGACTATTGCTCTATACGCCAGAGTCAATACATTTGCTGAAGCACCTCCGTCAGAGGAGATGGATAGTAAAATTTTTCGACTATTGCTCTATACGCCAGAGTCAATACATTTGCTGAAGCACTCCGCCAGAGGAGATGAATAGTAAAATTTTTCGACTATTGCTCTATACGCCAGAGTCAATACATTTGCTGAAGCACCTCCGCCAGAGGAGATGGATAGTGAAAATTTTTGACTATTGCGTATAGAGCAATGATTAATTCATTTCCTGAAGCACACAAACAGAACAGATGGATAGTAGTGGACTGAAACAGTCAAGTAGGGTGCGAAATTGCGCTTACCAAAAACTATCGCTGAACTCTCAAATATTAAATTTCGCCGCAGGGCACCGCCCTCGCAGTCCACGACATATTTTGCACAAAATTGTCAGTCCACTACCAGAACGACAGAACTAAAATGGTTCGTTACGACTGATTGTTCTTGGGTTTTTCCGTTGGAAATGCTCCGCAAACGTCCCTCAACCCAACCTACATCTATTGCAAAATTTAAGATGAAACAGTCTACTATTGAACTTCTGACTTCTAACTTCTAACTTCTGACTTCAGCTAACCTCTTCCTGGCAAAAAACTACTACTTAACTTCTTAATAGCAGTATTAGCAATATCCGCATAACGCAATTCTCCACACAAAATTTTACTCATTACTGTCGTAGCTGCTGGTAACTTAACCCCTACTTTATAAGCTACTTTAGGAAACCGATAAAAAGCTCCTGCTAAACGACCTGCCCAAACCATATCTGCACCCCATTCTTCATTAATTATCTGAGTATATTTTTTCAGAGCATCTCCATCGCCTCCCAACGCTTGATCGATCGCTTCAGCAGCTTTTACACCACTAAAAATTGAAGGGCGAATTCCTTCTGCTGATAAGGGGTCTGATAAACTTGCTGCTTCTCCTGCCAAGACAGCATTTTGAGTGTGCAGATTTTTATCTCCATCCCATAGAGAAATGTCATGTTCTAATAATTTATCTTGACTTATATTTGCACCAATTTGTTGAGCATATCCCATCAAATCTTGAGAGAGGTTTTTGGCTTCCCCGCCTCTAAAAGTAGCAATACTAATTGAATAGGAATCAGCTTTCGGAAAACCCCAAATATTCCCATTTTTAACTAAACCAAATTCAAAGGTTGCTTTTTGATTTGACTCATTTAATGGTGCTTCAAAAACTAGACTTTGCCGTTTTTTAGATTCTTTAAAACCTAACCATTTAGCCATTGGTCCTTTGGCTCCATCCGCAGCAATTAAATAACGACCAGTAAAAGTTTCCGTTGTTGTTTTAACTTCCCAAGAATCGCTTTTAAATTCAATACCTGTAACTTCTGTTTTGTCTCTTAATTCTGCACCTTGTTCTGTAGCTTTTTGTATCAGAAAATTATCAAAAACATCCCGTTTTACCATCCACATAGGAACAGGCAAATTTGCTTCTACAGGATCTTCTAATTTCCATGTATAACGAATTTCTTTTACCTTGAGAGAAATTGCCGGGCTTAAATCAAAGTCAAACCATTGAGCGATCGCTGGAGAGACCCCACCACCACAAGCTTTAACTCTAGGCAAAGATTCTTTTTCTATGACTAAAACAGAACGTCCTTTCTTAGCCAAATGATAAGCTGCTGTACTTCCTGCGGGGCCTGCTCCTACGATTATACAATCAAACATTTCTTCTAATTCTAATACTGAGATTTTTTATGATTTGTCAGGATGGGAAAATACCTATTGAGTAGGGGCAGTTTCTATAGAATAGATAAGTCATTGACTTGCTTAAACCATCTATAAAACTTCCCCCCTGCAAAAGTCACATAGTTCCCACCTTACCTATTATTCTCTAAGATACTCGATTTTGAATACCTTGTCGATATAGAGGTGTTTGAACTTTTAATTTTTTACTTTTGACTTTTGTTTATCTGTTATTTTCAAGATTTTTTTAAACTGTGGTAATATCCTTCTCTTTAGCAGCTAGTAACTCATCTATTTTGGCGATGTATTTATCTGTCTTCTTTTGAATTTTGTCTTGCAAATCTCGTGATTCATCTTTAGAAATATCGCTCTTTTTTTCTTGTTTACGAACTGAATCTACGGCATCACGACGAATATTCCGGACAGAAACTTTCCCCTCTTCAGCAAGTTTTGCTGCTAACTTAACCATTTCCTGACGACGTTCAGTTGTTAATGGAGGAATATTTAACCTAACAATAGATCCGTCATTGTTGGGAGTTAAACCAACGTCTGACATATTAATAGCTTTTTCAATCAAGCTGAGACTACTTTTATCAAAAGGTTGAATAGTAATGGTACTAGCATCTGGGACGCCAATATTTGCCATAGATTTGAGTGGAGTTGGAGTTCCATAATACTCCACTATTACTCTGTCTAAAAGAGAAGCATTAGCTCTTCCAGTTCTAATAGTATTGAAGGAACTTTGAGTCGCTTCAACTGCTTTTTTCATCTTATCCTCAGCTTCTTCTAGATTCATTAAAACCTCCTACAATAGTTCCAATTTTTTCTCCCATAACAGCTTTACGGATATTACCCGAAACTGAAAGGTTAAATACAATAATCGGGATATTATTTTCTTTGCAAAGAGCGATCGCCGTACTATCCATTACCCGTAAGTCTTGAGTTAATACTTCCGTGTAATTCAGGGACTCGTATAGTTTGGCCTCTGGATTCTTATGTGGGTCAGAATCATAGACCCCATCAACTTTAGTGGCCTTAAAAATCACCTCTGCATCAATTTCTGCCGCTCTGAGAGCAGCAGTAGTGTCAGTAGTAAAAAATGGATTACCAGAACCGGCACCAAAAACCACCACTCGACATTTTTCTAAATGGCGAATAGCTCGGCGACGAATGTAAGGTTCAGCTAGTTCCTGCATAGCGATCGCTGTTTGGACTCTTGTTGGTACTCCTGCTTGTTCCAGGGCATCCTGTAAGGTAATAGCATTCATTACAGTGGCAATCATACCAACATAATCTGCTGTTGCCCTATCCATTCCCTTAGAGGCTGCTTTCACACCTCTAAAAATATTACCGCCTCCAACTACAATTGCCATTTGGATTCCTGTGGCCACTACTTCGGCCACTTCCTGAGCAATTCCTTGGACTACTGCTGGGTCAATGCCATAGCCCAAACTTCCCATCAAGGCTTCACCGCTCAACTTGAGCAAAACCCGTTGATAAACTGTCCCCATGCTGTGAGTATTTTTTCAACTAAAGTTGCTTCCACAATACGATACCAGTTGAGCTACTTTTTTCCACTATTTTATTCTTGATAAAAAGTGATAAATTGTTCTTTATTCAGTTGTTTATGAGTTGAGGCGAGGCAGTTTTTGTCAAAGGGTTTTATCAGTAATTGGATAGAAGTATTTCGGGTCTGCTGAAAAAGTTTTTGGTGAGTAAAGGCTAGAGGCAATAGTATTTTTCAGGTTTAACAGAAGTGATTTTTTTTATTGTATCAGTCGAAAAACTGGATTAGTTTTGAATAATTTCAGTTTCTAACTTACAGTTTATAAATCAATAGTTTTACTCTATTTTATTCTTGATAATTAGATGATAAAAAGTGATAAATTGCTATTTATTGAGTTGTTTATGAGTTGAGGCGAGGCAGTTTTTGTCAAAGGGTTTTATCAGTAATTGGATAGAAGTATTTCGGGTCTGCTGAAAAAGTTTTTGGTGAGTAAAGGCTAGAGGCAATAGTATTTTTCAGG
>NZ_JAAHGT010000898.1 GCF_010672385.1 Okeania sp. SIO2F4 | reverse complement strand
TCTTCTAAAGCAGAAGATATTAGCTGGTCTAGCTCAATGCTCCAAAGGAGAAATATACTGGCGAGAGCAAAAATTAACTTCCGAACATTTACAACAACTGGGTGGTTTAGTATTTCAATTTCCAGAAAGACATTTTTGTGGTGGTACTATTCTAGAAGAATTACGATTAGGTCATCCAGAATTACGACCAGAACAAATATCTTCTGCTTTAGAAGAAGTTGGTCTTCAACATTTATCATTTAATACATCGCCCCAAGCATTAAGTGGAGGTCAGCAACGTCGTCTTGCTTTGGCAGTACAATTAATTAGACAACCTCATCTATTAATGTTAGATGAGCCAACTGCTGGATTAGATTGGTCAATACGGAAGCAACTTGTCAGTTTACTGGCTAAACTGAAAAATCATTGGAGTTTATTGGTTGTCACCCATGACGCTAGTGACCTTTTACCCATAGCTGATAAATGTTGGACTTTAGATCAGGGAAACTTGGAGTGTAGAATTTAGAATTCATAGGATACTCAACAAATCTATTGTTTTAATTACCAGTTTTTAGGAGAACAGAAATGAGTCTGAATATTCAAGGTATAGTTAGTTCTATTAATGAACAGCTAGCTCCTCAGTTCGAGGAAAAATTACGCAGTTATTTAATACAACAAGATCGAGAATGGTTAATCGATCAAATTGTACGTTTAACTTGAAATTCTTTATATATAAAAAAGAAAGATATTAAAGCTATTCAAGACCAAAAAGCTCTAGAACTGCTTTCAAGAATAGAACGCTTAAAAGACATGGCACTAGACAGAGAAAAATTAGAATATTTTATCAAAAAGTATGAAAAAAAAGATCGCAATCAACTCATAGAAACTGGGCATTTAATTAATAATCCTCCTGAAAAAGGAACTGAATTAATAACAGAAAAATATAGGAGCGATCGGGGTAATGAATTACTAATTATAGCTAAAGATATACTTTTTTCACTACTATTTGGAGATGAAAGTAATCATGTTAAATATACTAGAATTGAACAGGAATTACTAACATTAACTGTACCCATATTCAAGTCTGAATCATTAAATTTTATGAAAGCAACAACAGAAATTAGTGGTTTAGGAACCTGGCAATATCCGGATAGTATCTCTAATGATTCACGGGCAGATAATATTATTTTGCAGGTCGAGTATGGAGAGATAGAAGGAGAATTAATAGGTGATGGTATTGTAACTTCCTTAAGCTTAATCAATAATCTAGAAATTAATGAGCAAATTCTCTATGCGAGGATGATAAATGTTGAACAAAGTACCTTAATTACTTAAATTTGTGTGAATGTCAAATTGACTTAAAACCTAGATTTCGCGCGACAAAATATAGTATAAAATTAGGAGTCAGGAGAAAATCATAGTAGTCAATAGCAGTAAACAATTAAGTAAGTATTTATGTTTAATATTTTCCTGAAAATTTGACGAATGAGAAAGGTAGATAAAGATTATGTATACAATATAATAAGTATCTAACAAGCTACCGATTAAAATACTACTTTTGATGCTAAAAGTTGACCTGCGGAATGTGGGAGCTAATAGAATTTACCGAATAATTAAGGTAAAAAGCCTCTCCTAATTAGGAGAAACAAGCGGTCGTTTGCGTTAGCGTTTCGGCTGTCGCCGACATGAAAAACGTCATATCCAATCTCCCCTTGATCAGAAAAAATTTTCACGCTCCGCGTCAATCCAATCCGTTTTAGGGAGAGGTAATTATCCATTATCCATTATCCATTAATGAATGTAGTGAATGTAGTGCTAATTTCTGTGATATACTCCCAGAGCTTATAGCTGTAACAATAAGCCAGTGCAGAATGGCGGAAATAACTGACCCATTACAAGATTCTAAAAGCCTTACTAATCAATACTTTTGACTTTTGAATTTTGACTTTTAACTTCCGCGTAGCGGCACTAGTAGGCTTCTCAACTGACTATCTAACTATTAACTATAACCATATACAGGGGAATAATTTGATATGGAATGGCACATCACAGACGCCCAAAGCTTAGGAATTATTGACAGGGAAATTGGCCCTCATGCTTTATCTCCCGCAGAATATGAGATAGTTCGACGGGTAATATATGCTACGGCAGACTTTGAATATAAGTCTCTGATTAGTTTTTCTGAACACGCTTTACAGTCTGGAGCTGCTGCTTTGGCAGCTCGTACAACTATTGTGGTAGATGTGCCAATGGTGCAAGTAGGTATTACCTCCGTTATTCAAAGTACCTTCGCTAACCCTGTTTACTGTTCAATGGATGCTATAACTAGACCTCAGAAGGAAAAAACTAACGCTGCTTGGGGAATTGAAACTTTAGCTAGACGTTACCCAGAGGGTATTTTTGTTATTGGTCAGGCTCAAACAGCTCTGTCTGCAATTGTTGATTTAATTGAAGCAGAAGAAATTAGACCTGCTTTAGTTATTGGCACTCCTTCTGGTTTTGTGGGGGTGGATGTAGCTAAGTCACGTTTGTATGATTCGATGATTCCTCATATTAGAATTGATGGCCGTAAGGGTAGTGCTGTGGTAGCAGTTGCTATTATTAATGGTTTAGTAGACTTGGCTTGGCAGGCTTATGGTAAACAAGGCCAAGGTAATTAGAGTCTACGGAAAAAGGTTTTGGTAAGTAGAGGCAACAGGTAAGAGTGCTTTTGAGGTTTAAGTTGAGTGAAATCTTCCACCATAAGAGTTTAACTTCTGTTTTAGGATTTTATTATTCCTGATTGTACAACGCCCTAAAATTAATACCCTCAAATTAAAGCCCTATAGCATTTCACTTTAAATATGTCACAAATAGTTTCATACCTATTGTGTGAAATAATCGTTTGAAATTACTTATATTATGTCCAGATAAACACTCATCGTGAAGTCATTGCAACTGGAACGGAGTGGAAGGAAGCAATCTCATGAGTTTTAGATATTTCTTCTTATATTTAATGATAACTATTTAACCGGACATAATATGAGAGTAAAAGTTTTCAGGTTGTACAATCTCAATTCATGACTTTTGAATGCATGACTTCTGTGAAACGCTATAGAATTAATGCCCTATAATTAATAACTGTAACTTTAAGTCTGGGTAGTAGTCAATAAAATTCTATATTACTTGGTTGGCGTTGTTTATTTTTCCTGCGAGATGAGCGCACCTGATTAATTACCTCGATAAACTCATCTCTTCTGAGATATGGATAATCACTAACCCATAAATTTACAGTAGGAAGATAAACATCTGAATATTTAGCAATTTTTTCTAAATCTTGTTGATAAGACATTACCAACATTACAGCTACCTGACCTCTAGAAATACCTTGATGATAACGACGTAGAGGAGCTTGCATTTCAACTGTAAATCCTGTTTTATCCCCCAATTCTAAATTTATTCGTTGCTCTAAATTTTCTACTATTATTAATTCCCCTTTTTTATTAACTTTTTCTTCTTGACCGACTACTTCTTCAGTAAGATATACATCAATAACTTTTCCCTGCCATAGACCACTATATGGATAGCGTCTAAATTCTGCATTGCGAAAACTAGCTAATAAAATAGGTCCCCATAACCAATAAAGACCTGCCGTAATACCAACCAATAAAAATAAAGGGTCACCATCATCATGAACAAATACATTAATTAAAACAATTGTCAAAACTGAGATAGCAGAAATTAAAGCTCGTTTTAAAATATCAGATAATCTGCCCCAATAATATTGATATTGATCGCTTGTAGCTACAATAGGAATTAATTGTTCAAATATTTTACGAGTTAAAGGAACTAGCATTTATGAGTTTAAAATTTGAGATTAATTGATTTATATTTAATTTATAATATTTTTCATACGGATGAGTTACAATAACAATCCTAGAAAGTAACCCAAAATTAGAGAAATCAAAAAGCACCCTAACTGATAGCTGATTCATTAATGAATAATTACCTCTGGTTAAAACCATCAGATATGA
>NZ_JAAHGT010000897.1 GCF_010672385.1 Okeania sp. SIO2F4 | reverse complement strand
TCTCCAAGAGAGTAACAAGCAACTTGCTCAACAAAGACAAATGCTAGCAGATATTTTAGATGGGTTGCCAATACCAATCTTTCTCAAAAGCTATTGGGAAAAAGATCGGATCGAATTTCACTTTTTTAATCAAGCAGCAGTGGTAGGTTTTGGTCTACAAGGAAAATCTTTGTCAGAAATTAAATATGAGGATTTATTTGGTGAAAACTCTATGCAGTTTAAGTCTGACGATCTAAAGGTATTAAAAACAGGCAAACCTTTAGTAAAAGAAGAAACCTTCGATCATTCATCAGGAAAAACACACCATATTATCTTAAATAGAGCATCGATCCAAGCAGGAGATAGAAATCAAGATAAATTATTGCTTACTTGTGCTATTGATATCACAGAGCGAAAAATTTTTGAAAATGCGTTGCGTGAAAGTGAAGCCAAATTCCGGCAACTAGCAGAAAATATTCACCAGGTGTTTTTTGTTTTGTCTGAGGAAGGAGAAGTAGTATATATCTCACCTGCTTATGAGAAAATTTGGGGTAAAAGTTGCGCTAGTATGTATGAAAATTCTCGGTCGTGGTTATTGTCTGTTCATCCTGATGACATTCCAACTTTGGTAGCAGCTTTCGATATTCATATAGAGACCCAGAAACCTTTTGATAAAACCTTTCGTATCGTTCGTAATGATGGAATTCGTTGGATTCAAGTCAGATCGTTTCCCCTATTCAATGATACCCGAAGAGTTATCCGCTTCACCGGTATTGCAAAAGATATTACCGAACGGAAACTAGCAGAAGAAACATTGCGACAACAGCTTGAGCAGAGTCTTTTGCTCAAGCGCATTACTGATGAGATTCGTAGTAGTTTAGATACAGAAAAGATTTTCCAAATTACTGTTGAGCAAGTGGGGCAAACTTTCCAAGCAAATCGTTGTTTGATTCATTTCTATATCGCTGAGTCTGTGCCAAAAATCCCCTTCGTAGCAGAACACCTGATCGGAGAAGTGGAATCGATTTTAGATATAGAAATACCAATAGCAGGAAATCCCCATGTCAAAAAGTTGCTGAGTCAGGAAACTGCTATTCCCTCCAATGATGTTTATGCTGACTCCCTACTACAACCAGTAGCACACCTTTGTCGTCAAGTTAAACTTAAATCAATGTTGGCAGTAGGTACTTTTTATCAAAGTCAGCTTAACGGAATAATAGCACTACATCAATGCGATCGCTACAGAGAATGGACAAATAGTGAAATTGAACTACTTGAAGCAGTGGCAGCTCAAGTGGGTATTGCTATTGCCCAAGCTAATCTACTGAAGCAAGAAGTTGAACGCAGAAATGAATTAGCTGAAAACAATACCGCCCTCAAAGCAGCCAAACGACAAGCTGAAGCAGCTAACAAAGCTAAGAGTGAGTTTTTGGCAAATATGGGCCATGAAATTCGCACTCCGATGAATGCAGTATTAGGTTTTTCTGAATTGCTGCAATCTTTTGTTACCGATCCTGTAGGCAAATCCTATTTGGCTTCAGTGTTATCAACTGGTAAAACTCTAATGACTCTGATCGATGACATTCTAGATTTATCAAAAATTGATGCGGGAAAACTAGAGCTTAATTATGAAGCTGTTGATATCACTTATATAGTTCAGGAAATCCAACAAATATTTCTGGCGAAATCTGCTGATAAAGGGCTAAATTACTATATGGAGATTTCCCCTAGTTTACCTAATCCAATTTTATTCGATCGAGTACGACTGCAACAAATCCTGTTCAACCTCATTGGAAATGCTATTAAATTTACTGATAGCGGATATATTAAGGTTTCTGTAAATTCATACAAGGTTGATAGTATTCCAAGCGATCGAATTGATTTAGAAATATCTGTAGAAGACACAGGAATTGGCATTGCTCCAGAAAAACAACAGCAGATTTTTGATGCTTTTACTCAAAGTGACAGTACAACCAATCGCAAATATGGAGGTACAGGGTTAGGTTTAACAATTACTCGTCATCTTGTAGATATTCTAGGCGGTACAATTAAGCTAGAAAGTCAATTAGAAAAGGGGAGTAAATTTATCCTCAGTTTTCCCGGAGTAAAAATTACACAGACACCTGTAGAATCTAACTTATTAGCAGAAGCAGAAAAGGATAACAATTTACAACAGTTTCCCCCTTTAAAAATTCTGGTGGTTGATGATATAGCTTCCAATCAGGATTTAATTGCTGGATATTTTGCTAAAACGTCTCACCAACTATTTTTGGCTGGTGATGGGAAAGAAGCAATCCAGATTGCAAAAGCACAACTTCCCGATCTGATTTTGATCGACTTGCGGATCCCTGGTATGGATGGTAGAGACACAGCGTTATTCCTGAAGCAAGATGAGGAAACAAAACACATAGCGATCGTGATCCTGACTGCTTCATCAAAAGTTGAAGATGAGTATGACTTGAAGTTTTTGTGTGAAGGGTTTATCCGGAAACCTGTAAGTTGTGCTCAACTGGTGGCAGAAATGAAGAAAATTTTTCCGATTATTTCTGCTGCTACTACACCTGAGCTTGAGATAGAAGCATTAGATAATTTTACGCAAACAAAGGTTATTTCTGGGCAACCAATACGATTAGATGAATTGCTAGATAAGCTGAATCAGGAAGCAGAAACTAATTGGCTCAAGTTGCGCCAAACCTTAGCTATAAGTGAGTTGGAACAATTTGCCGCTCGTTTGAATTTTTGGGCACAAGAGCATCAGTGTGAGTTATTACGAGAATATACTCAGAAACTAACTCAACAAATTGATGATTTTGACTGGGATAAAATTCCTGAAACTATTGACCAGTTTACTATAATATGTGATGCTCTAAAATAGATGTTCTTCTGCTGCGTAGTAGAAGCGATCGCCAAGCGCTGCGGATGCACTATTACCTTCACTATTAGATATCTCCGATAATTAAAAGTCAAATCAATTATAGTGCATAAATAATTAATTATTTCCCCCTACTCCCTACTCCCTACTCCCTACTCCCTCTTTTCCACCAGAGGTCTATTTATAATATTCTTTTGGGAAATTGGTATTATTTAAGTAGCGTTGGTAATTATACTTCTTGCAGAAGTGAGGGAATAAGGAATAGGAAGATGAAATTGTTAATTTTATATCTTGAATTTATTTAATTAAAACTTTTACAAGAGGTCTATTGAGAGGATTATTTATCTGTGGTAAAGGTAGCGCCCCCATGCTTACCGAAAAATTGTGGTCACTAGTCTCCGGATAAAAAAAGAGAATATTCCTGATGTCAATCCTGATGCTTCAGTTAGAGGTACTCTTAACGCAGTTCCTCCTATCGGAGGCTAACTGATAACTGATAACTGAAATGACCCCGGTGAGGGCAACCACAGGAGATTCCCCCTACAAATTTCGGCGTTGCTGAATGGTAATGATTTTTAGATATGGTAATGATTTTTAGATTAAGTATCAGCGTAAAACATAAGTTTTTCAATTTTACCTTTAGCTACTTACCATTACATTTGAGCAACCCCCAAATTTCATCTTTTGATTTACTAACGCCATTTAAGTAGTATAGGGAGCTGTAGATGATTGAAAAAATATTTTAAAAAATGCTAAAACAACTTCCTGTATTGTCTCTCACGGAGACAAGTCATATCAAATTCGGTAGCATCGGTATAATTAGATAGTTAATCTAGTCCTCAGTCCTCAGTCCTCAGTCCTCAGTCCTCAGGAGGGAAGAGAATTTAGAAATATTGGCACTTTGGGTGAAGATGAAAAATTTTTTATACTGATGACGGCGGTCTGTCCGAGTTCCTCGGGCCGCGGGAGGCGGCCGGCAATGGGTTCGACACCCACCGTCGAGAAGAGCGACAGGGAGGGCGCCGAGACCCGCAGGCGCTCGACCCGATCGTCGGCCCGGACGGTGGCGGTGAAGGCGTTGAAGCTGGCGATGTCTTCCAGCTGCGTCGCCTCGTCGCGGTACTGGACGAAGAACTCCGCC
>NZ_JAAHGT010000896.1 GCF_010672385.1 Okeania sp. SIO2F4 | reverse complement strand
TGAATACGATTACTCTTTAAGCAAATCCTTTCTACTTCTTGAGCTATTCGCATAGCTACAGTTTGAGCTTTTGCCGGCTTAGTTTTGGCAGCAGTTTGCAATTCTTGTAAAACCACAGCAGCTAAAGCTTCAGTATTCATTTCTAGTACAGTATTCGCTGTAGTTTGATTTTCAACTTGGCTGTTATTAACTTCTGGAGCGGTAGTGGAGTTGTTGGTTAGGGAGTTGGGGGAGTGAGCAGTCTTAACAGTCATTTTATTTTACCTCTGGATAATGCACGCTAGGTGTAGGAAACAACAATGTAGAGTCTTTGGTATTGGTTGAAATCTTTGTGATTTGTTCCTTGCCTCTACACTTATAACTATAGAAAAGCTGGCTAACCTAATAGCAAAGGAGAGTTACACTTTTCCAATGTGGTTTTATTGCCAATAGCCAATTCTGGAACTTAGTACCAAAGATATATTTTCCGGATTCTTACCAAAAAGGGGCGAAAGCTTAATATACATTGAAAATCAAGACTTTCGGAACCAAACCATCTCAGGAACGAGGAACTGTGACAATCATTAAATTGAGAATGCCACCTGTGTAACAGATACACAAGTGGCACATATAGAGGAGGGTGGGAAGTTTGGGAAGGGTAGGGAGTTTGGGGAGGGTGGGAAGTCTGGGGAGTTTCAGAAGTATGGGGTCTCAAAGATAGGTAACGCGCAGAAATCATCAAATTTTTTCCCCTACTCCCGTACGGGCGATTCGCTCTTCGCCCCTACTCCCTACTCCCTATCAAAGCTGTTAGAGTGTCAGCTCCAAGACCTTGCCGAATCAGATTGGGCTGCTGGCCAGTTAAGTCAAGGATAGTGGATACTTGATATCCTGGGTCAGAACCATCATCCACAATTATATCCACTAAATTTTCTAGACAATCAAACAATTCTGCTTTACCAGTGACTGCTTCTATCTTGATCGGGGCCATTCCTTCAGCATCACTGGTAATATGAGCTGATGTGGAAATTATGGGATTGCCCAAAGTCTCTAATAAAGACAAGCATACTTGATTGTCTGGAACCCGAATACCTGTTGTTTTACGTTTTGGACTCATCACCAGTCGTGGCACTAACTTTGTAGCAGGTAGCACAAATGTGTATGGGCCAGGAATTAAACGTTTGATAATCCGGTAGCCTGAGTCACTTACAATAGCGTAACTGGCAATGTTAGACAGGGATGAACAGAGGAATGTCAGAGGCTTATCATTAGATAATTGCTTAATTTGCCTAACTTTCTCCACAGCAGATTTAACAGAGAGGTCACAACCTATTGCGTAAACGGTATCCGTGGGATAAAGCATCACTGCCCCATCTTTAAGATCCTTGATAATCTGTTCTACACGTCTTTGCTGGGGGGTATCAGGATGAAGTTCGTAAAAAATTGCCATATTTTTATTTTAGATTTTAGATAAAATGTCAAACTATTGGTTTGTCAAGTTTAAGCATAAGTTTGCTCATATATTCCGCCATAATCATATAATTGTTGCTAAATTTTGGGCGTTGCTGAATAAAAGTATGATTTTACAGGAGTCGTAGGGGCGAATGGCCATTCGCCCCTATAGGAGTCAGGAGTTATACCATTTCTCAAAAACTTTTCTATACTTTCTTGAGTAGGGGAGTAAGGGAGTGGGGGAGGTAGGGACGTTCCATGCAACGTCCGTACAACATAATAAAAATTAACATTAACTGGTTAATAATTAGGTATGGGAGTTATTTCACCTGTGTTAATTACTTGATAACTGAAGTGCCACCCAAGTAGAACATTAATGCATGGGAATTGGTATTAGAAAGGCACTTTTTCCGCGCTACTTAAAGGGGAAATAGGTCTGATTTACACGTTATAAATTTAGGAATTTCATACCGTGTTTCAGCAATGCCAATTTTGAATTGACCCCTTTTGAAAATTCTGTAGGGATTTTGAGAGCAAAGGGTTTGGAGACCAAACCTCTACAGTTTTTTTTCACAAAGTATTGGAATGAGTCTCCAAGAAGAATTACAAAAATTTTTAGGATGGTGAGGTACACTTTAATACTAATTTCTATTCCCTATTCCCCATTCCCTATTCCCTCGTTTATGAACAAAATAGCTTACCTTGAATGTCCCACTGGTATTGCAGGCGATATGTGTCTGGGTGCTTTAGTCCATGTTGGTGTTCCTCTAGACTATCTAATTGAAAAACTAAATCTTTTGGGTATTTCCCAGGAATATCAATTAAGCACAGAAAAAGTCCATCGTAATGGTCTAGTAGCTACGAAATTTCATGTTAAGCTAACTCATGCAAATCCTGAAGATGGGGAACCCTTAACTTTTGACAACCACCATCACCATCATCACGATGCAGAAAATAACCCCAGCAGACACAAACACTATCATGCTCATAACCGCCATTTGCCAGAAATAGAAACATTAATCAAAAAAGCGGGATTGCCCCAACGTGCTGAAGCTTGGAGTTTGGAAGTGTTTCGCAAGTTGGCAGAAGCAGAAGCCGCTGTACATGGTGTTGCTCCAGAGCAAGTACATTTTCACGAAGTGGGGGCAACTGATGCCATTATTGATATTGTGGGGACTTGTTTGGGGTTAGATTGGTTGAATATTGACGAATTGTATTGTTCGCCTTTGCCTACTGGTGGGGGTATTGTGAGGACTGCTCATGGTCTGTTACCTGTGCCTGTACCAGCAGTGCTAAAACTTTGGGAGTTGCATAATGTTCCGATTTATAGTAATAGTATTGAAAAAGAATTGTGTACTCCTACAGGTAGCGCGATCGCTTGTACTATTGCTAGTGGTTTTGATTCGCCACCGTCAATGTCTTTGCAATGTGTTGGTTTGGGGGCAGGTTCCCAGGATTTAGCTATCCCTAATATTCTGCGTTTGTGGATCGGAGAAGGGAAAGTTAAGACTCAATATTCTCAAATTAAAAAGTCTGATGCTACTACTTCCCAACATTCCCACCTAGAAACTGTCTCAGTCTTAGAAACTCAAATAGATGATTGTACTCCTCAAGCGATCGCCTATACTTTTGATGTTCTGTTTGCTGCGGGTGCTTTGGATGTTTTTACTCAACCTGTGACAATGAAAAAATCCCGCTTGGGAGTTTTACTAACTGTTATTTGTACACCAGAAAAGTTGTCTGCTTGTGAAGAAGTAATATTTCGGGAAACTACGACTTTGGGTATTCGTCAGTCTATTCAACAACGAGCTATTTTGGAGCGAGAAATTCATCAGTTGGAAACAGAGTATGGAGCAGTAAGGTTAAAGGTGGCAAAGATGGGGGATAAAATTGTTAATGTGCAACCTGAATATGAAGATTGTGCTACATTAGCTAGACAGGAAAATATGCCTTTGATGGAAGTGCAGAAAATGGTATTGCAGCGTTGGTACAAAGTCATAAATATGATACGGTTTCACGGAAGTCATGCATCAAGTGTGTAATTCTGAGGTTTCCTCAGAATGTAATACCATTTCACAGAATTCTGAATTCTGAATTCAGAATTCTGAAGTTAGATTGGATCGGCTAAAAACTTTTACAAGAGAAAGGTTTGAGGCAATTATTTGACATTTAAAGTTTGAAACTATTTGTGCTCACGGGGTGACAAGGTAGCTGAAAGCTATATATAGAGGTGGACTTATCAAATAAGCTGAAGAATAGTTCAACTAAAATCCCACTATTATTGAGAATAGATGGGGGTGTGGTGCGTTCGCGGAGCGTTGCGGAGCGCAGTATCGCGCCACACAGTAGCTTGATTATTTATTCAAATAACTGGCAAAACAGTTAAAAATCCGATCAAAAAGGGTTGGTAATTACAAATAAAAATTAATAAAAGTGAATATATTAGGCTTTGATCAAAACCAGATCGAACAAAAGTTGAGTCCATCTCAAATAATAACATTACAAATATTATTATACTTAACATCAGTACATAAAACCGTACAAATATCAAAATTAAGTACT
>NZ_JAAHGT010000895.1 GCF_010672385.1 Okeania sp. SIO2F4 | reverse complement strand
TCGTTGACAGCAGATGATTTCTTCCTTAGAAGTTAGTCAAGATTGTAATATCAAATCCGGTGTGCGATTCGTTTGGCCTAAGTAAACCCTAGTAGCGCGTCAAGCTTGAAATAGTGTTTTAGGAAAATTCTCCAAACCTTAGTCATAGCAAGAATTATACTAAAAAATTTAATACACCATTTTAAGCTTGACACGGCACTAGACCGTTTTATCTAAAATAGTGCAATAGGAAAAACTGATTAAACCTTACGATAACAAGAATTATACGAAAAAAGCGATCTGCACAGTTTTAGCTGTGTCGGTCCAGTAGGGAGTTGTTGATGTATTGATTAACTTCTATGCCAATCCCTGGGGATAATTCCCATCCTTCAATTGAGGGTCTTAAACTGTAATAGGAGACTGCTTTCTTCAAAGCTGCCATTGATTACTAAGTTGTCTGATGCTGTATTGTCACAAACCTTGACATACTAATCTAAGTTGTTTAACCAAACTTTGTTAGCCTGATTTCGATTAGCAACAAAAGCATCAAGATCACCATCTCCATCCACATCTGCTAAACTTACATCTGTGCTATAGGAATTCCCCAAAGCTTGCTCTGAGTCAGTGAATTTGCCCCTACCATCATTTAACCAAATTTTGCTGGGTTGATTAACATTAGCAACAAAAGCATCAAGATCACCATCTCCATCCACATCTGCTAAACTCACACCATAGCTATTTGAATCCCCCAAAGCTTGCTCTGAGTCAGTAAATTTGCTCGTACCATCGTTTAACCAAACTTTGTTGGGCTGATTAAAATTAGCAACAAAAGCATCAAGATCACCATCTCCATCCATATCAGCTAAACTTACATCTGTGCTATGGGAATTCCCCAAAGCTTGCTCTAAGTCAGTAAATTTGCCCGTACCATCGTTTAACCAAACTTTGTTGGGCTGATTAAAATTAGCAACAAAAGCATCAAGATCACCATCTCCATCCACATCTGCTAAACTCACATTATGGCTTTTGGAATTCCCCAAAGCTTGCTCTGAGTCAGTAAATTTGCCCTTACCATCATTTAACCAAACTTTGTTGGGCTGAACTTTTAACCAAGCTTTGCTGGGGTGAACTTTTTTGGGCTGATTAAAATTAGCAACAAAAGCATCAAGATCACCATCTCCATCCACATCTCCTAAACTTACATCATAGCTGTGGAAATCTCCCAAAGCTTGCTCTGAGTCAGTGAATTTGCCCGTACCATCATTTAACCAAACTTTGTTAGGCTGATTATTTCTATTAGTAACAAAAGCATCAAGATCACCATCTCCATCCACATCTCCTAACCTCACACCTAGACTATAGGACTTCCCCAAAGCTTGCTCTGAGTCCGTGAAATTGCCCATACCATCATTTAACCAAACCTTGTTAGGCTGATTATTCAAATTAGCAACAAAAGCATCAAAGTCACCATCTCCATCCACATCAGCTAAACTTGCATCAAAGCTATCGAAATTACTCAAAGCTTGCCCTGAGTTTTTGAACTCAATCATTGGAGTAGCATTGACTGTTGACATAGCTATGACAAACATCACAACTGCCATTACCACCGCCAGTAAAACCTGAAACCATTTCCCCAAAATTTGTTTTAGTTGTGGCGAAGGATTAAATTCATCCTCTATTGTAGTTTCGGCTACATTTGTTTTCTGTAGCCATCTTGAAAATGCCATGATAGAAATTAGCCTCCTTTGCTATTTTTTTTTCTACCACCAGGATAGTAAATCAAAAGTTCTTTAGAATTTCCCAATTTAATAATTCGTCATAAATCAACGAGATATTTTCATGTACAACTTTGGTTAATAATAAGGTATAATCCAGGGTTAATTTCTTTTCCCTTTAGTAGTGGACTGAAACAACTACAATGGTGCGTTACGACGGATTGCTGAATCCCTTTCATAGTATTAATTTAAGCAGTCTAACGAACCCTACTGGACTTCAATATTTAATCTCCCCATCTCCCTATTTCCCATACTCCCTATTCCTTTCACTCTGATAAATATCTCTGAAAAATTTCTTCTCAATAAGTTCCCCAGCTTTAATAGATTTTCGCAACCAATCTAATTCTAAATCTAATTTTTCTGTGTCGGTTAATTCCCAATTATTATGCTCTTTTTTGAGGCGGTTCATCACATCATATAAACATAAAGCAGCACTAACAGAAATATTAAAACTTTCACTAAATCCCACCATCGGAATTTTTACTGATACATCTGCATTGTTTTGAGCATATTCTGATAACCCATTAATTTCTGAACCAAACATTAACGCTACTTTTTTCTTGACAGATAATTGTTCAATAGTTATCTGTTCTTTATGGAGAGTTGTTGCTGCTATTATATAACCCTCATTTTTTAATCTCTTTAAACATTCCTCTGTATTATTTATATCTGGTTGATTATAACGATATAATGTTAACCAACGATCTGAACCAATAGTTACACCCTGAGTAATTGTAAAAATATTTTTATTCTCTACAATATGTACATCTTGTACGCCAAAACTGTCACAACTTCTCAACACAGCACTAGCATTATGGGGTTGATAAATATCTTCTAAAATAACAGTAATGTAGCGGGTTCTTTGCTGCAAAACTGATAAAATTTTTTCCCGACGTGCTATGGTAACAAATTGACTTAAGTAAGTAATTAATTGTTGTTTTTCTTCTAGTTCCATTCACCATTAATCTCAACTATAAAGTACCAGATAAGCACGAATAAATAAGGAAAGTGATAATACAGTAGTTTCCTACTGTCTGGAAGTACATATATTTATGGTTTTATATGAAATTCTGTTATACAGTTATCGCATTTGCTACTTACCATCAAAACAGACCTTACAGAATAATTAATAATTATTAATTATTAATTAAATAATTCAGCTTACTCTGCCTCCCCTTTTAAGGGGAAAAAAAGAAATAATATTTCCTTATATTCAATTCCCGAACGGTTTTAACCAGAGGTAATTATCCATTATCCATTATCCATTATCCATTAATGAATGGATATATTCTTAAAAAATTTACGCGGCTTAAATCCTTCCTTGTTTTCTTACTTTCAAATTTTTACTTTTGATTTATTTTACCGAATAATTAAGGTTTAAAGCCTCTCACTCGCCGTGGAGAAACAAGAAAAAATTTTCCTTTTATTCAATCCTCTTCCTTTTAGGGAGAGGTAATTATCAATTATCAATTATCAATTATTGAATCTTATCTCTTTTGGCTATTTCACATTCCCTAATTCCCAAATATTTATAGATGAAAATTGTTACGATCGCTGATAATTATTTACTTTAAGGTGTTCTTGGTTATTTTTTCTCATAGAGAAACGCTCTTGCATTTTTTCTCTTAATGTTCGCCTAGGTTTATAAGGTTTTACAAGTTGATCTAAGTGCATTTTCCGAGTTTGATGATCCTTAACATTAACCTGATAAATAATATTATTGTCAACATCTAATCCTGTGAGCCACCCACTTCGAGGATGATATGCACTGGTATCAATATCTAGCCAACCAGCTCCACAAACTAATTCTCCCGGCTCAACATCATCGAAAGTAAAAGTTATAGTATGACCTATAATAATTAATTTATCAGAAAAATAGGGTTTGTCCACAGAATGAAATTCATGGCGAATCCAACAACATTCATGGTGTGCTTGCTTTTGAATAGGTAATTTAGGATCGATCCCTGCATGAACTAACCAAATATCTCCTAAGTCTAGATATAGAGGTAGCGATCGCATCCACTCTAAATCATCATAAGGCATAATTCCTGTCTCTCGATAACTTTCCACAGTTTCAATACCACCACTTTGATACCAACTTTGCCATGCTTCATGCTTTACTTGTGTATCTGAGAGAGCTTTAATCATCATGTGTTCGTGGTTCCCCAAGATACACTGATAGGGGCTATTTCTCACAAATGTTACTACTTGAGAACTTTTCGGACCTCTATCAATTAAGA
>NZ_JAAHGT010000894.1 GCF_010672385.1 Okeania sp. SIO2F4 | reverse complement strand
CAGATCGAGCGATGTATACGGCGAAACAGCAGGGGCGAAATATGGCGATCGCCTATACTTCTTCCTGAAGGTTTTCAATAATTAATAATTAACAATTAATAATTAATAATTACCTCTTCTTAAAACGGATAGGATTGGTTAAAAATAATTTTTTTCTTCTCTTGGTCGATTGGATTTGGATATGGAGTTTCGCGAAACGACCACTTTTTCTCCTTGCTCATGAGAGGTTTAAACCTTAATTTTTCGGTAATGGAATAACCAATAACTTAAAATAAAACGGAAAAATCCTTTCACAGTTTAGATTATAGCTGTCAAAGCTCCCTAAACTAATGCTAATACAATCTAAAAAAAATAGTACAGCTAGTCTTTTCCCCTATGTGGCTACATTCTTAGCTATACTTGTGGTACTTGCGATCGCTTGGATTCTAGATCGTTCCGAACAAGAGCGATTTAAACAACAAAATCGTGCTAATGTTCTCCATCAACTTAGTACGGTGCGAGCTAATTTAGAAGCAGCTTTAAATCAGCGACTTTTCTTAATGCGGGGTTTAGTTGCTTATATTTCCTCAGTTAATCCTGATATTAGCCAAGCAGAATTTGAAAATCTAACTAGGATAATTGTAGCGAAACAACCTGGAATTCCTAGTGCTGCTCTATTTAAAGATTCCATTTGCACTCATCTTTATCCCCTTGCTGGACAAGAAGAAGCTTTAGGTTTTGAACCTCTAAAAGTACCAAATGAAAGGGAAGCATTCCAAAGAGCAATTAATACTAGAAATACGGTTGTTTCAGGTCCAGTTGATTTATTTCCTCAAGGAGGTAGGGTTTTAATTACCCGCACACCCATTTTTCTCACACCTTTTGGTCAAAAACCTGAAAGTGGAGCGTATTGGGGTATGGTGAGTATTGGCATTGATTTCGATATCCTCTTGGAAGAAGCAGGAATAGTTAATCCTAAAGGAGAACTAAAGTACACAATTCGAGGTCAGGATGGACTAGGAAAAGATGGGGCAGTATTTTGGGGAAATAAAGATATTTTTGCCAAAAATCCAGTAATTTTAGACGTTAAATTGCCTAATGGTTCATGGCAAATAGCAGCAATTCCCCTAGGAGGATGGCAAAAGAATAACCCCATATCTAGAAGATTATGGTTGGGTAGTAGTCTTGTCGCTATTTTGGTTGGTATCTTAATGTATATTTTAGTAAGCGCACCAAGACGTTTGCGAGAAGCAGTAAAACAAGCCACAATCGCACTACGAAAAAATGAAGAATTATTAGAACAACGCATCACGGAACGTACCACTGAACTAGCAAAGGCGAAAGAAAAAGCTGAAGTTGCCAATCTTGCCAAAAGTCGTTTTATTGCGAATATGAGCCATGAATTACGCACACCTTTAAATGCAATTTTAGGCTTTTCTCAAATTATGAAACGTCAGAGTTCTTTAAGTCAAGAAATTCAAGAAAATATCAAGATTATTAGTCGTAGTGGGGAATATTTACTGAGTTTAATTAATGATATTTTAGAATTGGCAAAAATAGAAGCAGGAAAACAAAGTTTCAGACCTAATAATTTTGACGTATATTTTATTTTAGATGAAATCAAGACTCTTTTTGAAATAAAAGCTAAAGACAAAGGATTAGAGTTAATTTTTGAAATAGATGAAACTGTTCCCAGATATATCTGCACTGATGAAACAAAATTACGTCAAGTTTTAATTAATTTACTTAATAATGCAATTAAATTTACTTTTGAGGGTAGAATATTTGTGAAAGTTAAAACTCAGGGTAGCACAGAAATATTGCCTGTTTTAGAAACTCAAAAATCTGTCTTAGGAATTAACAATTATCTGTCAGAAATAAAAAATAAAACAATCAATACCTCAAAATTACTGTTCACTGTAGAAGATACAGGAGTAGGGATAGCAGCAGCAGAATTAAATCAAGTATTTGAAATATTTAGCCAGACAGAATCAGGAAAAAGAAGTCAAGAAGGCACAGGTTTAGGATTGTCTATTACCCGTGCTTTTGTACAATTAATGGGAGGAAATATTACTGTTAAAAGTGAACTCAAAAAAGGCTCTATATTTGCATTTTATATCAAGGTAAATATAGTGACTTCCACAGAAGTAAAAGTAGAAAAAATAGAGCGTCATCCTATTGAATTACAACCGAATCAGCCCACTTACAAAATACTAATTGTAGACGATATACAAATTAATCGTCAATTATTAATCAAATTACTACAGCCATTAAAATTTCAACTAAAAGAAGCTATAAATGGTCAAAAAGCAATTGAAATATGGCATGATTGGCATCCTGACTTAATCTGGATGGATATGAAAATGCCTATAATGAATGGTTATGATGCAACTCAATATATTAAAGGCACAATACAAGGAAGAAAAACGAAAATCATAGCATTAACTGCCAGTGTATTAGAAGAAGAAAAATCAATTATTTTATCAGCAGGGTGTGATGATTTTGTGAGAAAACCTTTCCGAGAATCTATGATTTTTGAAACAATGAAAAAACATTTAGGAGTTGAATATATTTATGCAGAAGAAGAGGAAGAAGCTCAAACCAATAAAATAGAACCTTTAAAACCAGAGGATTTAATTATCATGCCTCCAGAATGGTTAGAAAAGTTGTATTATGCCAGTAAAGCTTTAAATGATGATATGGCTTTAGGGCTAATTGCAGAAATCCCAGAAACACATTCTTTATTAGCTAATCAGTTAACTTCTTTAGTTGATAATTTTCAACTCAAGCAAATTAAAACAATCATTGAATTAATTTTATGAAAATTAAGAGAGTAGGGATTAGGGGAAAAAATATACTTGTATACTTAATAAGTAGATCTAAAATAATTTTGCCTACCTACTTAAGGTTAAGGGCAGTGTTTTTTGTTTGTTATTGACTTTGAGTTTAGTCTTAAACGATTTCATTTTAACTGGTTAGCTACCTCTTTCAATTGCTTAACAATTTCCTTGTTTTTCAGGCTTCTTGAACCATAGAGTCTGGCAGAAAATACTGTAATTATTTCGAGCACATCTTGAGCTAAAACTTCTTCAAAGGTAGAATCCTCGGAACGATTAATGATTACTACTTCTGTACCAAATATTTCACACAAAGTAAATATTAAGTCACTACCAAATCTCAGCAATCTGTCTTTATGAGTTAAGACTAATCGTTCTACTTGCTCTGAGCAGATCAGTTTGATTAACTTAATCAATCCTTTTTTGCGATAGTTTAAACCACTACCTGAGTCTGATATGACTTCAAAAGACCAACCTTGTTGAGCGCAATATGCTTCTAAAACTATTTTTTGGCGCTTTAAGTCATCTTTTTGGTCATGGCTACTGACTCTAGCATAAGCAACGGTCAAAGAATTATCTTGTTTGTTACCGATTAAGTTAGAGACAGTAAATCGTCGATGACCACCTTCGGTACGGATTGATTTGATCCGTCCTTCAGTTTCCCATCGTCTAATTGTTTTTGTTGACACTCCTAGCAGTTCTGCTGCTTGAGATACGGTTAATAAGTTAGACATGAATCTAGTATATCACAATATACCTCTCCGGAAAACAGGGAGTAGAAAGTAGGGAGCAGAGGAAAGAATTAATGATTTCTGCGTATGGGATTGATTTGATTTTTAATTATCACGCCTATGTCTAATAAATATTTAATTATGTTTAATTATGTTTAATTATGTTTAATTATGTTGATTACCCTCTTCTACAGACCTAATACCAAAGCATATCAATGAGGTATGGGGAGCGGAAAGTTGGGAAAAAGCTCTCAAAGCATAATTGAATTAATAATCAACTATAGCGCAACAGTTGTTGTAAAAATCAACTCAAACACTACTATTTAGAATGGGTATTTGAAGTGTTGATAATGTGAGTGTCTGATATCAAATCCTGTTAATTGCACATAGAATCCGGTTATATGATATATGTTGATAGTTCCATATTCAATTTCCCCAACTCCCCACA
>NZ_JAAHGT010000893.1 GCF_010672385.1 Okeania sp. SIO2F4 | reverse complement strand
GAATAGCATCTCAAAGAATATTTCATGTTTAAAAAGTAATCTATCTAATTTTTTTCTCTCAGGATAATAGATTTTATAAATAGCTTGTATGGGAATTTCGTCTAGACTACGACGGCTATCTACTATATCTACATCACCGTGACGGGAATAAAATTCTAATTCAGTAATGGAGTTTGTTCTATCAGTTGCAAAAGTTAAAAAGTTATTGAGAGAATGTATGAATTTAGAGCGAAAATCATTAAAGGAAAGTTCTTCATTGGGTTGAATCATTAATGAGACAAATTGTTGAAAATTAATACTTTCACGTTTACCTGCTTCAGACCAACCATAAATGACAGAAAATTTTCCGTATGTTGTTGTTGCTTCAATCGTTTCAGGACGAGTGTATATAAATTTTAATTCTTTCTCTTTATCCTGATATGGTAATTCAGGTTCTTCTCTTACAGTAGGTAAGTCTGCCCAGTCAGATAGATAACTATACCGTACTCTAGCTTTATTAAATAATATTTCATCTGGGTTAGTAAAATGTCTACCTATTAAAGCAAGTTCTGAGGTATATTCTTGACTTGCAAAGCCTGGGGCACTTCTTCTTGAATTAGAATTAATACTATTACAAAGAGTAATAATCTCTTTATGTACAATTCCTAAAATAATGGGAATATTAGTAGGAATTTTTCCCACCATAGAAAAATTGAGAAATGAGCCTATCAGTTGGAGTTTAATTCCTTCAGTATTTTTGAATTTGAGAATACCTGCTATTTTTAAATCTGGCTCTGACGGCAGCCACCAAAATCCTTCTAAATTTTCTATGCTTTTCATGTTCAAATATTTAATTAATTAAGTATTAGTAAGACTTAATTTTGTAACACTATGCCTTATTTTTTAATTTTGGGCATAGCTTAAATAATAACATTAATTAGGGGTACTTGACCGCCACATATTCAATGGTGCGTTACGACGAATTACTAAATACCTTTAACATTCTAAATTTTAGCCGTCTAACGCACCCTACAAATTTTGCACTCCCCTCTCCTCGTAGGAGAGGGGTTGGGGGAGAGGTCAACTACTTCACAACCAAGGTCGATGTAGCCGATCGCCCAAATTCTTCGGGTGCATATTGTAGTCGTGCTTCAGCTCCAGGCCAGATAAATGTTCCGGGAGTTACAGACCTGACTAAATAGTGTAAGGTATATACACCTGGGTTTAAACGGTCTGCATAAGCTTCGACGCGATCGCGATATATCTGTTGATATCCTATTTGCCAACTATCTGCTTTTGCTTTGACAGCGGAAGTGGCGGTTTGGAAACTGGTGTCAACTGCTTCTAAACCTGCTGGAAGTGGGTCGCTTATTACTACATGGTCTACGGGGCGGTCTGTAATAATTTCGATTCCTATATCAAAGACTTGCCCTGCACTGACATCTAATGTTGATGGTGCTTTAGATAGATCCATTCGTTGCAAGACGGACGTTTCATGCAACGTCCCTACGGCACGAATTTCCCGCGCTACTCGCAAACCGTTGTACCTTCCTGGTTGGTTTCCTGGGAGGCGATAACTGTATTCAACTAAATAGTGCAGTTTGCCGTCTCCTGATTTTTCCAAGACTAAATCTGATTCACCTTTTGGCAAGCTATCCATTGCGACATTCAAAGATAGGTTGGGATTTTCATAACCCTGAAAACGAGCTGCATCTAATTGTTTGCCAGATAATTTGGCGGTTGTTACAAAGTCTGGTGGAGCAGGTTGGGTATTGCTGTAAGAAGCCAACGCAGTCAATGCTTCGGCATTATCATAAGTTGTGCGCCAGGTGCTGTCGCGTCGCAGGTTGAGCAGACTTTGTAATAGTCGGTCTATTATTTCTGGTTTGGCGTCGCGGGTAATGAATAGTCGCAATGCTTGAGACTGAGTTGCCGTAGTTGAATTTATCCATCCCCAGGTGGAGGGTAAATTCAATGTTGCGCTACGTCCGGTTTCATAGACGCTTTCCTGAATTTCGTCATACATTTCTTTTGACTGTTTGCGCCATTTGGGAAAGGTGGAGAGGTAACGCGCTAATTTAATTTGGTCTACCTGGGATAGTTTTTCCCGTTGTTGATAAATATCTGATAGGAAACTATTTCGGGTGTCGCCTAATTCTGATAATGCCATCAACACATCTAAGCGGACTTGATTTCGACAAAGTTGTTCGCTGCAATAATCATATTTACCTGGGTCTGCTAATAAGTCATTTAAGTAACTCCGCAGACGGTTTACCATTGAGTCATTCACTAAATTTGGAAATGCTTTTTTCGCTTGAGCGATCGCCTCTGTAGCATAAGGAGTCAAATAAGGATTAGAATCTTCTCGCCCTGGATAATAAGCAAAACCACCGTCTGGCAGTTGCAACTCTTCTAATTTTTCTAATGCTAATCTTGCTTGTTGTTTAGGGTTGAAGTCTACAAATGCTTGCTCGTATTTTTTACCTAATATTTGTAGGTTGGAGGCGATCGCTAATTGACTTGCTACTGGTTCGAGAAATGGTAGTTGGTCTTTTTTCAATACTGCTTTTGCAGGAGCTGTAATTTCTGGTATTAACGTACTCGCCAGAGAAATTTCCAGACCTCCCACATCTGGCATTACATTTTCGGTAATATTTAGAGGAATTTGTACTTGGGAGTCAGTAGTACCAGATTCCACGACACTTTCACTTGCTGCTAAAGACCGGACGGGTAGAGAAACTTGAAACCCATCAGTGTTGCGGTTATTCAGGTCGGTCGAAAATTGCACTTTTGCCTCACCCGGTTGTTTTGCCTCCATTGGGAAACGGTAAGCATTAGTGCCTGAGTCTGCTCTGGTTTTGAAAGTTTCCGTAGTTTGGGAATTTTCGGCAAACAAAATATTCTGACTAACTTCCCCATCTATTTTGAGACTACCTTTTTTGCCAGTGTTATTCGTAACTGCAACGCCACCCTCAAATTTATCGCCGATACGAGCAAACTGAGGCAAAACAGGATTTGACATTAAAGGTTGAGTCGTAATAAAAGTCGCCTCTCCATTACCAAAATGTAAATCTCCATCTGTTGCAACGGTCATTACGCGCCAAGTTGTCAGATCATCTGGCATCTTAAAACTTACCGTTGCTTTACCGCGGTCGTCCGTCATTACCGACCCATTATAATAAGCTAAAGACTGAAAATCTTTGCGGATGCGAGTACCAGCAGCACCAGAGGATAAACCACCACCGAAACCCCAACCTTTTCTTAGGGATGTTGCCATCTCTGCCATTGTTACTTCCTCGCGGTTATCGTTGAAACGGGTAGATATTGGTTGCTCCGCGTAGACGGTCTCCACTAAATCTGGTGGTCGATGACCGCTCAGTTGCAAGACCGCTTCATTCACAACCATTACTGTAAACTGACCTTTTGTCGGTTGCCCTTGACTATTTTTTACTGTCAATTCCAAATTTTCCATTCCTCCGGGTTGCAACTCCGGACGTTGGGGTGTCACTTCTACGTTTAAGTATTTGTCTGCCAAATCAATTTTGAATGGAGCAAAACCAACTTTCGTCAAATCTTCGACGCTTCCAGGTTCGACATTTTCCAGAGGTTGACCTTGCCGGACTAATACTGCTTGCACCGCAGCATTAGGCAACATATTCTCTGTGACTTGAAATTGAATTTCCGGTGCGCCACCTGTAACTTTTGTAATTCTTTCGTAGAAAGGTTTGTCGCGCACGACGGCAAAATATAATTCTCCTTCTGGATAAGGCGACTGAATTAAAGCGGTGGCAGTTTCTCCTACTTGATAGGTGTCTTTGTCTAGTTTTATTTCTAGGCGTTTTTCGTTGCGACCTCCCCAATAAACTCGTTCTGTTCCGGTTGCCCAAATCTGAATATCGGTGGCAGTAATATTATCCTCAGCATTGGCAAAGTTGGCACGAATGCGATAACTACCTGATTCTGGGGGGGTGAGGTTGACGGTTTTGGGTTTGTTGCCAGTCTTGACTTTTTCGGTGGCA
>NZ_JAAHGT010000892.1 GCF_010672385.1 Okeania sp. SIO2F4 | reverse complement strand
ATGGCGAGATCTCCGTTCCCTCCGGGACGCTAGGCAAACGCTGGCCTCCAATCTCCCCTTGAGAAGAAAAAATTTTTCATAATTAGTCAATCCTATCCGTTTTCAAGGAGAGGTAATTATTAATTATTAATTATTAATTATTAATTGTTGAACTACCCTAATTTTATGTGAGGTTTACAGTATAAAGGATTCAGTCTGACAAAATGTGTAATTAATTTTGTGTACCTGCTTAACAGACTTCTGATTTCTAACTTCTTGAATCTGCTTACTTATTATATTTGTCAAAAAAAATGCGTTTATTTACAACTATTGCAGGTTTGCGGTGCTATTTAAATTTACTACAAACTGAGCAACAAAAATCTCTCTATACTATTGGTTTAGTTCCGACAATGGGAGCTTTGCACGAAGGACATTTAAGCTTAATTAAACGTGCAAAAGAAGAGAATAAAATTACAGTTGTCAGTATTTTTGTTAATCCTTTACAGTTTGCTCCTACGGAAGATTTTCAACAATACCCTCGACAGTTAGAAGCAGATAAAAAAATTTGTGAACAAGAAGGAGTAGATGTAATTTTTGCTCCCAGTCCTGAAATAATGGGTATGGAAAATGACCTATCAACTAATGCTCAAAACTCTACAACTACAGTTGTTCCTCCCTCTCACATGACATCAATTATGTGTGGAGTTTCTCGACCTAAATTTTTTCAGGGAGTAGCAACAATTGTCACTAAATTATTAAGTTTAGTTCAGCCAAATAATGCTTATTTTGGTCAAAAAGATGCTCAACAGTTAGCAATTATTAAGCAATTAGTCAAAGACCTAAGTTTGCCAATTAATATTGTTTCCTGCCCAATAATTCGCGAAGCTTCAGGATTAGCTATTAGTTCTCGCAATCAATATTTAACTCCTGAACAAAAACAACAAGCTTCCATACTTTATACTTCTCTTTGTCATGGTAGACAAATATTTTTAGAGAATCGAGATACACCAAATATTCTCAAAAAAATCCAAAATGCTGTTAAAGAAAAATTAGCATCTCAACCAACAGTAAAACTAGAATATCTAGAAATAGTTCATCCTGAGACTTTACAACCTTTAGAAAATATTCAAAATATAGGCTTATTAGCGATCGCTGCTTATATTGGCTCTTGCCGTTTAATAGATAATATACTCTTGAGAAACCGTCAACCCATAATTGCCATTGATGGGCCTGCTGGTGCTGGTAAATCCACAGTCACCAAATTAGTAGGACAAAATCTAGGACTTTTGTACTTGGACACAGGGGCAATGTATCGGGCCGTAACATGGATGGTATTACAAGCTGGTGTGCCAGTTGAAGACCAGGCCCAAGTAGCAGAATTAGTCAGTCAATGCCAAATTAGCTTTAATGGGCCAGAAAATAGTCATGTCATAATCAATGGCCAGGATGTCACAGTAGAAATTCGGAGTAGGGAAATAACAAATAATGTTTCAGCTATTGCAGCCCAGCCTACTGTCAGGTATTTTATGGTAAAACAACAACAAAAATTTGGAACTAAAGGAGGGATAGTAGCAGAAGGACGAGATATTGGTACCCATGTATTTCCGAATGCTGAAGTCAAGATTTTTTTAACAGCTTCCGTAACAGAGCGATCGCGACGGCGATTACTAGAGTTACAGCAGAAAGGTCAAACGAATATCAGCTTAGAAGAAGTAGAAAAAGATATTATTCGTCGTGACAAAAAAGATAGCAACCGGGAAATTTCTCCCCTGCGAAAAGCTTCAGATGCTATGGAAATTAGTACAGATGGTTTAAGCATAGCTGAAGTTACTCAAAAAATTGTCGATATATACAAACAAAACATTTGAGTAACTCCAGAAAATACGGAGTAAATAAGATTAGTTAAATTTAAGTCAGGATAAAAATTTATGACAAACAAATAAAAATATTATATATATTTATAAGAATCTCAAAGAGGCTATTACTTAATGGTAATAATCAAAGTAAGTATAACGCTCTCAATTTTGTAAGTTATGTATTAAACGTAAATTAGCTAGTCAGTTATATCAATACCTTAAGGCGTTTTATTGCTGCACTCGAAGTCATAAATAGGAAGTCATAAATCAGAAGTTTGTTCTATTATAATTTTCGGTTAAAAGTTTCTACTTATAGATGGATAAATAGAGTTTAAGACCCCGGCTATAGATTTCATTTTAGCGATGGAAAATTAGTGGCTAGTGACAATCTCCCACTAACTTTAACTTCTGATTTCCTACCGAATGCGGAGCTAAAACACTTATGATTTATGACTTCTTCAAGGCTAAATATCCAACCTCTTTTTTGAGCTTAATCTACTTATAATCCTCCCAAACATGAAAAAAATTAACTTTTCAAAATTTATAAATAATACCCTAAAGTTCAAATATCTGTAGAAAATAGAAAAAAATGACAAACTTAAATGTATTATCTAGACAAGGAAAATCTTTAGCAACAATCATCGCCGCTAGTGGCAGTTTTTTAATAGGGATTCTACTCCCCCTAGATATATGGGCGAACCCAGAAGCAACCACAACAGCAAGCACAGCAATAACTACAAATACAATTAATCAACCAGCAAATAACAAAGAAAACCAATTAGAAGTAATTAAAATTAGTTCCGTCCTTGCCAAAAACATTAATACAACTCGACAGAAACTCAGGGAATTAGAATTAAAAACCTTTGATTTTAGTGTGCCAAAAAGGTTTCAAGGAAAAACAGTTAAAAATATTACTCTGAAAAACAAACAAAAAGTTATTGCCTTAACTTTTGACGACGGTCCATGGAACAAAACTACAGAACAAATATTAGATATTCTGAAAAAACATAACATTCAAGCAACTTTTTTCGTAGTCGGCCAACATTTAAACGTACGTCAAGAAATAGGCAAAAAAATTGTAGAAGCAGGTCACGTTATTGCTAATCACACATGGAACCACCCTTCTAAAAAGAGTAAAATGAATCCAGACCGCATCAAAAGTGAAATTGGACGTACAGCAGACCTTATATACAAAATCACAGGTAGGACTACTAACCTATTTCGACCTCCTGGTGGCGTTCTAGAAAATGGTTTAGCTGACTATGCGAAAGAACGGAAACACACTGTAGTCTTGTGGTCTGCTGATTCTGTTGACTGGTATTATAGATCGGCTCCAGAAATTACCAAAAAAGTTTTGAATAGAGCAAGTAATGGTGGAATTGTCTTGCTACATGATGGTGGTGGTCCAAGAGGTCATGTTGTAGAAGCTCTACCCAATATTATTGCTGGTTTGAAAAAGCAGGGTTATGAATTTGTGACAATACCAGAACTTCTAACAATTAAAGATAGAGAATTACATCAGGAAGAGTTAGCAAAACAACAAAGTAAAAAGCAATAATTAAAGGAGTTTGTAGCTTGTAATTCTTAGGTTTAAGATTATGGTGATTCAACCTCAAGCAATTGTGAAAACAGATTTTAACTGAGTCAGTGGCTTCAACAATTAATAATTAATAATTATTAGCTCTTCTTAATAAAGAAGAGAATTACCTAAAAGGAATTTTGGTTGTGCATCAACAAAGTGTGGGATAGGTAAGTCTGGCTGGCAAATATAATCTTAAAGCACTAATATATAAACATTTTAGCATTTTTGGAGGGCAAAAAGTACAAATTTTTCAGCTTGAGCGACTAAAAAGTTAGGACGGCTGGCAAACTTGCATAATAAAGATACAGGTACAATTATTCCTCCTACTTTCGGACGTCTCCCCATACTTCCCACCCGGACCACACTTCCTTGACAGACTACCGGAATTTTTTTCTTATCTTGGTTGATTGAATATGGCGAAGTTTCTTCGCCATCCCATCCTTACCGAGAGCTCCGCAATTCAAGTCGCTCCGCGAAACGACCGCTGTCTTGGTCGATGGGAGGCAAGCGAGGAGACCTCGCCATCCCATCCTAACAGACTGCTCCGCGAAACGACCGCTTTTTCTCCATGAATGGAGAGGC
>NZ_JAAHGT010000891.1 GCF_010672385.1 Okeania sp. SIO2F4 | reverse complement strand
TTTTATCACTTCAGGGACAACACTTTTTGGCAAGCATAGAGCGATCAAAAAATATTTAAAATCAGAGAACATTCAGCCAGAAGAAATGGTTTATGTTGGAGATGAAACTAGGGATATTAATGCTGCTAAAAAAGCTAAAGTTAAGGCAATAGCTGTGACTTGGGGTTTTAATTCTAGAGAAGCTTTATCTGAATATCAGCCAGATGCTTTGGTTGAGCAACCGCAAGAATTAATTGAAGTAATTAATAAGTTTTGAAGCAAGCATAATATGGGTGAACAGATGATTTAGTTGCAGTAATAAATTTTTCCAAATCCAGTCGAGTAAAGATAATTATAATTTTCACCAAATACTACATATTAGTTATGGGAAAAATTATTTGCTCGAATAGCAAGATTTTTGCTAATTATGCAAAACATGAAACAGATTTTTTATTAATAAAATCTAGTTGCATAGTATAAAAAATTTGCTTCTGCCATCGGCCAAAAAGTTTGTATAAATATTTTTTACAACTGGTATAATCTTAACAAATATTGAGAGTTAAAGTGAAGGTTAGTTTTTATTCAAACAGCAATATTTTTGTTAGTAGAAACTTTTCCAACTGTTTCCCAGTTGAATACTTATAAATAATAAATCATGGTGATAGAGAAAATCAAATCTGGGAACAAGGAGGATAGTAGGGATGTTCCATCGAAGGTCTCTACAAGAATATTTTATTTATAACTAGATTATCCGAACATAATATAACTATCCCCCTAGCATTATAAAATATTGATAGTTAACCTCCAGGTATTATGACTGATATAAAATCTGGGTAATTAGTCACTGTAAAGTTATTGCGACTGGAACGGAGTGGAAGGAAGCAATCTCATAGTCAAGCGAGATTGCTTTCCTACGGAATTCTGCGCAAACCCTTCGGTAGCAATGACAACTGTTTAACTGGATTTTATATGATTCATAGTCTGAAAAATCTAAAAATTCAAGATTTATAATTAAAGTAATTATTTAGGTTTACTGCTAGGTTGATTAATAATTCTCTCAACAAATTTTCTCCAAAAAACAAGCGGGATCAAAAAATAAAATGACAGACTTCTGGAACCAAGTTTTAAACTTTGCAGAAACAACTACTTTTAGAGTAGGAAATCAACTATTAAAAGACTTTGGCAATGTCAAAGCAGATGAAAAAGCTGATGGTAGTTTAGTTACTAAATCTGATAAATGGGCAGATAGAGAAATTAGAGAAGCGATCGCTTCTACTTTTCCTACCCACGGAATATTAACAGAGGAAAGTCAACAGATATTTCCTAGTAATGAATGGTGTTGGATTATCGATCCTTTAGATGCGACAACAAACTTTGCTAAAGGTGTGCCAATTTGGGGAATTTGTATGGGATTATTGTATCGAGGTACTCCCATATTTGGTTATGTAAATTTGCCACCATTAGGTCAATCTTATTATGGTTTTTATTATCGGGAAAATCAAACCTATTTAAATAATCCACCCATCACTAGAGCATTTTTAAATAATCGACAAATTCAGCCAATTAAAGACAGAATTAGTGGTAATCATTTATTTAATATTTGCTCTCGAAGTACAAAAGTTTTACCGCAACTTACAACAAAAATTAGAATGATAGGAATGGCAAGTTATAACTTTTTACTTGTCGCTTCTGGCGCATCTATTGGTGGGGTTGAAGCTACACCGAGAATTTGGGATATTTCTGCATCTTGGGTAATTGCAAAAGCGGCAGGAGCAATTTGGATACCAATAGGATCGGAAGATATTTTTCCTTTAGAAATAGGCAAAGATTATTTGAGTCATCCCTTTCCTACTTTGGTTGTAGGAAATAAAGAATTAGTTCCCTATTTTTTGCCTATAGTTGAACCTTTAAGAAAATAATGTAAACAGTAAAACTCTATTCTATCTCTAACCAATTCTCTAAATTTATTTCTTCAACTCTTGACATATCAGAATCATTAGAAACCAGAGTTAAATTATGAATAATTGCCGTTGCTGCAATGAGTATATCAGCATCTTGAATAGGTCTTCCTTTCCTTCTCAAATCTATGTGAATTTCTGCTGCTTTCTCGATAATTTATAAATTGTCTAAGAATAAAATTGTGACTTATTGACAAAATTTATTAAACTTTGAGAGTTGCCTAGTAGTATTAACATACAATAATCCTCTTTTAATTTCATAATAGGTAATGCAACTGATAAATAGATATTCTTCCAAAAATTTAACCTGCTTAAATTTCTTAGTTGCTATTTGATTCTGTTTCAAAATTGCAGTAACTAAATTTGTATCTAGTAGATAACTCACCCTTTTTATTTCCCTTCTACTACTGCATTAAACGTTTTTATTTGCTCTGGGGTAAAATCATCAAATATTGTAGATAATAGTTCTATTGACATTACTCCTCTAACTTTCTTTATGAGTCGTTCATCATCCAGAGATATTACCATTTGAGGTGACACTTGATCTAATAATGTCGAGAAACTCTGAATGAGTTTATTTTTATCTAATTCTTGATAAATATTTTCCCTTTCCATTACTTGGTCAATTGTTTCTGAAATTCTTTTAATCGCTGTATTTTTTTCTACAGAAGTTTGAGTCATAATCTCCTCCTAGAAATTGAACTTAATTAAATGGTAACTATCTATTCTATCTCTAACCAATTCTCTAAATTTATTCCCTCAACTCTTGACATATCAGAATCATTAGAAACCAGAGTTAAATTATGAATAATTGCCGTAGCTGCAATGAGTATATCAGCATCTTGAATCGGTCTTCCTTTCCTTCTCAAATCTATGTGGATTTCTGTTGCTTTTTCAATAACTTCTAAATTGTCTAAGAATAAAATTGTAACTTTTTGACAAAATTCGTTAAACTGGGATAGTTTTCGAGTAGCATTCACATATAATAATCCTCTTTTGACTTCATAAAAGCTAATGCAGCTAATATAAATATCTTGTTCTCTGAATCTACATCCAGTAATTTATCTATAATTTTTTGATTCCGATTCACAACTGCTGAAACTATTTTAGTATCTAATAGATAATTCACTTTTCCCATCTCCCTTCTACTACAGCATTAAACATTTCTTTTTCTTCTGCAGTAAAATCATCAAGTATTGTCGATAATAATTCTGTTGCCATAACTGTCCGTACTCTTTTTTTAAACCTTTCATCATTGAGAGGTAGGAGAATTTGAGATGACACTCTATCTAATATTTTTGAGAAAGTCTGAATAAGTTCATCTCGATCTAATTCTTGATAAAGACTATCGTTTTCCATTGCTTGGTCAATCATTTCTGAAATTCTTTTAAGAACTGTATTCTTTTCTGTAGAAGCTTGAGTCATAATCTCCTCCTATAATTTTTTGATTCTGGTTTACAACTGCTAAAACTATACTAATATTTAGTGTATCACTTACCTTAATATCTCCCTGCAACCCCTGTTAAAAATTTCTATTTGTTCTGGCGTAAAATCATCAAATATTGTCGATAATAGTTCTATTAAAATTACTCCTATAACTTTCTTTTACTACACAAATCACTAAAGTTAGATGGCTACCTTGTAGCATTAACATACAATAATCCTCTTTTAATTTCATAGTAAGTAATGCAACCGATAAATAATGCTTTTCCTTGGAAATTAACGAACTTTAATTTATTTATTAATCTTTGATTTTTTTTTGATAATAGCTGTCACTATATTTATATCTAGTAAGTAACTCACCCTTTTTATCTTCCTGCTACCCCTGCTTCAAAAACTTCTATTTCTTCTAGCGTAAAATCATCTTTAGTAGGAGCGAATCGCGTTTGCGCAGCATTCCGCAAGAAATCGCCCCTACAGGTGGTGTATTATTTGATATATTGAGTAATACCAAGCGTGAAAAAAGAATGTTACGAATATTTTAGTCAACCAAAGTAGTTTAAGTCAGATGCAAATTTACTAGAATAGATTGTTTCATAGAAAAAAATGATAATAAAAACTGCTTCTACTGACT
>NZ_JAAHGT010000890.1 GCF_010672385.1 Okeania sp. SIO2F4 | reverse complement strand
GGGACCGTGGTGTGACACTGCGCGATTTTCCCCTTGTCGACGGAAAGCTGACACCCGACACTCTGGCAAAGGTTATCACCGACCGCACGCGGGTCGTCGCCCTTAGCCATGTGCAGTAAGACCTCTCCAAAAATAAAAAATCAAATCAATCCTATACGCACAAACCGTCAATTCTTTCCCCCTACTCCCTACTCCCTACTCCCTACTCCCTCTTTTCTGGAGATGTCTATTATTTTAGTAGACGTAAACCACTTAATGTGACTAAAACTGTAGACCCTTCATGACCGAGTACCCCAAGAGGCATATTGATATTTCCAGTAAAGTTAGCGACTAATAATAGGAAAATAAACCCAATAGCAAAAGTAATATTTTGTTTGATAATACGGTTAGCGCGACGACCTAAATTTATAGCTTCTACTAATTTTTCTAAGCGGTCTGCCATTAACACAATATCTGCTGATTCTAAAGTAACATCACTACCTGCATTACCCATAGCAATACCAACTGTAGCTAGGGATAAAGCGGGAGCATCATTAATACCATCTCCTACCATTGCTACATTTTTATTTTGTTGTTGCAGGCGCTTAATTACTGTTAATTTATCTTCTGGTAATAATTCATAATAGACTAGATTTATACCGAGATTTTGAGCAACACTATGAGCAGTTTGTTGATTATCTCCTGTCAGCATAGCTATAGATTTTATCTTCATAGACTTGAGTTGATTTATCATTTTGCCAGCTTCTAAACGGACAGTATCAGCGACAGATATTAAGCCAATAATTTCTTGTTATTTTGCCACAAAAATAACTGTTTTACCCTGTTTTTGGAGGCGGTTACTTTCATCTAAAAAGTAGGAACTAAAATTATTTACTTCTAACTTAATTAAATTTTCTTTGCCTACTGTAATAATTTCACTATTAACAATACCTGTAATCCCTTCGCCAGTTTTGGCTGTGACATTAGTTGCTACTTGCCACTGAATATTTTTTGTAATTGCTGTTTGAGTAATAGCTTTTCCAATAGGATGTTCAGAACAAGATTCTAGGGCAGCAGCTAACTGTAAAACTTCATTTTCTGACTTACCTTTTTTGGGGATAATATCAACAACTTGTAGTTTACCAGTAGTCAGAGTTCCTGTTTTGTCAAAGGCGATCGCTTTGACTTCTCCCATCATTTCTAATTGAGCACCATTTTTAAATAAAATTCCCTGTCTAGCTCCATTAGCAATGCCAGATAGTAAAGTAGGCATAATTGATGCCATTAAAGCACAAGGAGAAGCAACTACTAAAAAGATTAAGGCTCGATAGATTGTTGTTTCCCAACTCCAATTTAATAAAAATGGCGGTAAAATTGCGAGTAATATGCCTGAGAGAACTATAACTTTGGCGTAAATTTTCTCAAATTTTTCCACAAATCTCTGAGAGGGTGGAGTCTCAGTTTTGGCTTGTTCAACTAAACGAATTACACGCTGAATTAAACTACTTTCTGGAGATTTATTTACTTCTAGTCTTAAAACACCATTACCATTTAATGTACCTGCAAAAACTTCATCTCCTACAGTCTTATCAACGGGTATAGATTCTCCTGTAATTGGAGCTTGATTAATGGTACTACTGCCTTCAATAATAATACTATCAGTCGGGATAAGTTCTCCAGGTTTAACTAAGACAACATCTCCCATTTTTAATTGATTAACCGGAATTTGTGTTTCTTGATTATCGACTATTAATCTGGCAGTATCAGGAGTAATAGCCATTAATTTCTGAATATTACGTTCAGTTCGCTCCATAGCAAAAGTTTCGAGAGCGCCACTAATAGCAAAAATTAAAATTAGCACTGCTCCATCAATTATTAAGTGATATTCTTGTTGCCATAAACCTAAAGCAGCAGCTCCCAAAGCAGCAACAATCATCAATAAATCAACATCTAATTCTTTTTCTGACCAGAGAGTTGTTATACCTTCTTTAGCACTTTCATAACCACCAATTACATAAGCTGTTGCTAGAATTAATAGTGCTAAACCAACCCAATTAATTTGTAAACAAAACCAACTAAAAAAAATCAGTACAGCACAGGTTCCCGCAGCAAATGCTTCTGGATAATATTGAGCAAGTTGTAGATATTGAGGTAGAGAAAAGTTTTTCTGATTCATAGGAGTTTCAAGATAGTTTCGACTAGATTTTTTTCAACATCTGTTTTGTGTATAGTGGAATAGGTTGATCTTGATCGAGCCTAGTTCTTAATCATTTCTTAACTTAACCGGAGAAAATATTCTATAGTTTCGACTAGATTTTTTTCAATATCTGTTTTGTTTATAGTGAAATAGGTTTATTTTCATCAAGCCTAGTTCTTAATCATTTCTTAACTTAATTAGAGAAAATATTCTAATGAATTATGATAATATAATTGACAGGTATTAATGAAAAAACAAATCAATTAATTATTAAGAATTGTTTTAATTAATTGAGGTTCAGGTTAAATTAATTAGTACAATTACCCCTAGTTAATTGCTAATAGACTTATCACTTTATAGAGTGTTATAGAGCGATAAAAATTGCGAAAACCTTTGCTCTGTCAATCTTGTAGCTATCTAAAGAATAAAAAATACCATAAACGATTGCTATATGTGAAGTTTTAGCAATTTTTCTATCCCACATTCTACACCACTATGGGTAGGGTTTTTAACTGTTGTCTATATCTATTCGAGAGTTGAATGCAGCGTTAAATTTAGCTATGGCGGGCTAGGGGAGCCGTCGGATTGGGGACGTATCAACCGTGACAGTCTGTGAACTGGTGAGTGTCAACATTGCCAGTGGAATAGGGAATAGAACAGACTATCAGAAAATCATAGATTTTTACAGATAGTTGTAGGTTTCTAAGAACGGTCAGTATAAATAGTAATACTGATACACTACTGGTAATGTATTAACTTTTTCAAACCCCTATATTCTAGACAAAACCTGTGGAATGTGGGTTCTATCTAACTAATAATTGTTTTAATAAATCAAATTCAAGTTATTAGTTATTGCAAAAATTTAGTATTTAAGGAGCTTGAGATGGATTGGATAGTGGATGACACTGATGAAAACATTGTCTCTCCTAATCGCATAGATTGGAAATTTGACTTTTTTAATGAGTCAAGTGATGGTCAAATGGATATGGATGAAGTTAGGCCAAAAGTTAAGGATAATAACTCCTATCCCCTATCACAAACAACAGTTGGACAAAAGGTTTGGTTAGTTGGCTTTCAGGGAAAAGGAGGAATTAATCGCCTCTTAGGAATGGGATTAACTCCAGGGGCTCAATTGCAAATTATCAGCGCTCAACCTAGTGGTTCGGTTCTAGTCGCCATAGAAGATAACCGGATCGGTGTGGGTTCGGGAATGGCTAACAACATTTTAGTTAGTGACCAATCTTCAACTCAAGGAGAAAACATGAAAAATCAAACAAAGACAATATTATTGCGAGAAATGCCAGAGGGAAGTGAAGGCAAAGTATTGGGTTACAACGAAGTCAAACGAGGCTATAAGAAAAAACTGTTGTCGATGGGGATGACTCCTGGCGTAAAATTTGAGGTGGTTCGGGTAGCACCTTTGGGAGACCCAGTAGAGATTCTCGTCAGAGATTTTCATCTAAGCTTACGCAAAGAAGAGTCAGATGCTTTAATAGTTGAGGTTGTCTAGGTGCCTAGTGCCGCTACGCGGAAGTAAAAATTCATGCATTATTGATTAGTAAGGCTTTTAGGATTTTATAAATGGTCAGTTATTTCCGCCATTCTGCACTAGCTAAATTTTGGAATTCCGTAGGTATAGTGCTACACGCAAGTTAAAAATAAGATTTGATAGACTTAAAACTCTAACTTTACAGGAATTTCAAGGAATTATTTTACTTAATGGCTAAATTTTTCTCTACAGCGCTTTTCAGATTGATGACCTCATATCTTAACGAAGTCAGAAGTCAGAAGTCAGAAATCAGAAGTTAACCCACCCCTAACCCCTCCCAGGAGCGGAAGTAGGGGATTTGA